>JAFACJ010000780.1 GCA_023425615.1 Actinomycetes bacterium | reverse complement strand
CTACCCGCCGCAGGAGTACGGCGACTTCACCGGCTGGCTCAACGGCGACCGCAAGACCGTCCAGCCCGAGCCGCGCAGCGACGACGTGGTCGTCCAGCGGCGGGAGAAGGTGACGGTCGTCCGGGTGGCGGTGTTCACCAGGGGCGTCGGCGCGCAGGTGCGGGCAGCGGTCGGCGGCAGCCGGGCGGTGATCCTCGATCTGCGCGGCAATCCCGGCGGGCTGCTGGACGAGGCGGTCGAGACGGCCTCGGCGTTCCTCGCCGACGGCCCGGTGGTGACCTACGAGCGCCGCGGCGCCCCCGCCGAGGTGATCAGCGTCACTTCTCCCGGCGATTCCCGCGTTCCGCTCGTCGTACTGGTGGACAAGGGAACGGCGAGCGCAGCCGAGATCGTCGCCGGCTCGCTGCGCGACCGGGACCGGGCGGTGATCATAGGATCGACTACCTTCGGAAAGGGCACCGTGCAGGAGCCGGTGCGGCTGTCGGACGGCTCCGCGGTGGAGTTGACCGTCGGTCGCTACCGCACACCGGCGGGCCGTAATCTCGAAGGCGTCGGGATCGAGCCGGACATAGCGGCCGGCCCGTCCGACGCCGAGCAGCGGGCGCGGGCCGTCCTGGACGGGCTGACCGGATCATAGGCAGGGGAGAGAACAGGCAGTGCCTCGCGAGAAGGGCCAGAAGTACATCGCCCAGAACAAGAAGGCGCGTCACGACTACCACATCGAGGACACCTGGGAGGCCGGCATGGTGCTCACCGGGACCGAGGTGAAGTCGCTGCGCCAGGGCAGGGCGTCCCTGGCCGACGGGTACGCCGCGGTGGACGGGCATGGCGAGGTCTACCTCTACAACATCCACATCCCTGAGTACTCCCAGGGCACCTGGACCAACCACAGCGCGCGCCGCACCCGCAAGCTCCTGCTCAACCGGCGCGAGATCAACAAGATCATCAAAGAGACGACGGAACCGGGATTGACGCTGATCCCGCTTTCGCTGTATTTCAAGGACGGCAGAGCCAAGGTCGAGATCGCTCTCGCCCGGGGCAAGAAGGCGTACGACAAGCGGCAGACCATTGCCAAGCGCGACGCGGACCGGGAGATGGCCCGCGCCCTGCGCGCACGGAACCGGGGTCGGTGAATGAGCAGGACGCGCAGGATCGCCGCGGCGTCGACGGGCGGGGCACTGCTGCTGGGCATGCTCACGGCATGCGCGCAGACCTCGCCGTTCACCACGGTCAAGGACTTCCTGATCGCCTGGCAGGTCCGCAACTACCCGGCAGCGGCCAAGCACACCACCGGTGATGAGAAGGCGGTCGCCCGTGCCCTTGAGGACGTGCGGACCCAGCTCGACGCCGCCTCCCTGCGGCTGCGGCTGAAGGCCGAGAGCGACCCCGGCGCGCCCGACGACCCGGGCAGGATCGTCAAGGTCTCCTCCGACGAGGCGCAGGCCAGGTTCCAGATCCGGATCGACCTCGGCGAGAACGGCAGGCCGCTGGAATACCAGGGCCAGATGGCGCTGCGGCGCGTAGGCGGCGTCTGGAAGGTCGTCTGGAGCCCCTCGGTCATCCACCCCCAGCTGCGCGAGGGCGAACGGCTCGCGGTGGTCAACGAGTCGCCCAAACGCCAGGTCATCCAGGACAACAAGGGCAGACTCCTGCTGAAGGCCGTCAAGACCGACGCGTTCGGTGTCATCCCGCAGCGGCTCACGGACCTCGACGCCACGGTCAAGAAGATCGGGGAGATCACCGGCCAGGACCGCGACCGGCTCAAGGGCCGCATCCTGTCCGCCCCGCCGCGCACCTTCCTGCAGCTCGCCGAGTTCCCCCAGGACAGCACG
Source organism: Actinomycetes bacterium (assembly GCA_023425615.1). Lineage (GTDB taxonomy): Bacteria > Actinomycetota > Actinomycetes > Streptosporangiales > Streptosporangiaceae > Actinocorallia. Next base: position 1,409 of record JAFACJ010000780.1, on the reverse strand, counting down.
CAGGCAGCCAAACTGCGGGGCGTGGCGGGCCTCGAGGTCAGGAGCAGGGAGCAGCCGACCCAGCCGCTGCAGGCGCCCGAACTCATCGGCAGGATCGGTCCCGCGACCACCGACATCCTCAGCCTCGTCGGCGCGCCCTACCAGCCCGGCGACACCGTCGGCTCCTCCGGCCTGCAACTGCTGTTCCAGCGGCGGCTGGCCGGCCTGCCGTCGGTGAAGGTCGTCATCCTCGACGCCGACGGCAACCGGCGCAAGGAGATCCGCGACTTCAGCCAGGGCGAGGACACCGCGGCCCAGCAGAGCGCCCAGGACGCGACACCCGAGGCACGCCCGGTGCGCACCACGCTCGACCGCGACATCCAGTTCAAGGCCGAGAACGCGCTGAGCTCGCTGGGCGTCCCCGCCTCCCTGGTGACCGTCCGCAGCCAGACCGGCGAGATCCTCGCCGCCGCCAACCACGGCACCGACGGCCAGAACCGCGCCTTCGAAGGGCTCTACTCGCCCGGCACGACCTTCAGCCCGGTCCTCGCCGCCGCCCTCATCGCCAACAGGCAGCAGCGCGCCTCCACCGAGCAGGAGTGCACCGCCGAGGAGACCGTCGGCGGCACCGTCTTCACCGCGCGGCCCCGCGCCCGCTCGTCCCTCGGCCTCGACATCGCCAACGGCTGCCGCACCTCCCTCGCGCAGTCGGGATCCGAACTCGAAGCGGGCTTCATCACCTCGGCCCTCGCCAAGTTCGGGCTGAACGGCCCCGCCTGGAACCTGTCGAACGTCAAGCACCAGCGCGTCGAGGGCCTCGCCGCCGACACCGCCACCCAGCGCGCACAGCTCGCCATCGGCGAAGGCGACCTCAAGGTCAGCTCCCTGACCATGGCGCTGATCGCCGCCGCCATCCAGAACGGCACCTGGAAGGAACCCCTCCTCGTCCAGGACCCCCAGCCCGTCAGCTCGGCGGCGCCCCAGTTCATCGAGCCGACCACGCTCACCGAACTCCAGAAGATCATGACGATGGGCGTGCGCAACGGCACGGCCAAGGACGCCGCCTCCGGCCGCAGGAAGTTCCGCCAGGGCCTCGCCGCCACCGTCACCGACTCCCAGGGCAAGACGGTCTCCTGGTTCGTCGGCTACTACCAGGACTACGGCATCGCCCTGGCCATCGAAGGCCAGGTCAACGCCGCGAAGATCGCCTCGGACTTCATCAACGCCTCCAACCGCCCACAGAAGCAGCAGACACCCCAGAGCCCCACCACCCCCGACATCCCCGCCCCCGCCGTCCAGCAGCCCTGACCGGGCGGCAACGAGCCGCCCGGAAAGCCGGGAATAGCATTGGCGCCCGACGCGTTCCCCCGTGTAGAGTGCCAGCGTTGACAAAAGAAGATGGGGGTGACTGGTTTCGACTGCGGTAGTCG
>JAFACJ010000767.1 GCA_023425615.1 Actinomycetes bacterium | reverse complement strand
GTCATGGAAGAGCGCGGGGTGCTTCTTGATCCCGGTGCCGCGCAGCCGCTTGGCGAACGCCTCGCGGTGGTTGTAGGACCGCCAGGTGCCGCCCGTCTCGGTGATGGAGCTGACATTGCCGGCGGCGAAGTCCGAGCCGGAGCCGGCGAGCGCGTCGTGCAGCAGGTCCAGTGCCTGTACCGGGATGCCGTCGCCGCCCTCCACGAACGCCAGGTACTCGCCTCCGGCCTGGGACACGCCCAGCTCGAACGCGGCGCCGCGGCTGAGCGCACCGCCTTTGACCAGCCGGAACCGGGAGTCGGGCAGGTCGACCACGGTCCCGGTGCCGTCGTCCACGACCACGGCCTCGAAATCGGAAAAAGTCTGCCTGGACAGCGACTCCAGGCTTTCGGCCAGATGATTTCCGGCTCCGTGGGTGAGGACGACGACACTGATCATTGGGGCTTCTCACAAAGGTCGAAGAGAGATCACCCGAGTTTAGGGCAGGATCCCTCCGGTAATCCCGGCTTCTTTGGGCGACGCGGACAGGGGCCGGTAAAGTCCTTTCTCCCGCCGCGCCCGGTCGGGCAGCAGCAGTACCAGGACCATCGCGATCCCGACGACCCCCAGCGCCGCCGAGGTCCACCAGTTGTTGACCGGGTCGCGGATGAAGGGCATCGGGTCGGGCCAGGGGTCGCCGCGAAACTGCGGCACCCCCGGCAGGAAGCCCAGGGAGCCGATCGCCAGCCGCACCTGCATGAGGCCGTCGACGCGGGTGGGCGGCAGCAGCGCCAGCAGCGGGAAGACCAGCGGGTCGTACCAGGGGTGCTGCACCGGGGAGAACAGCAGCAGCGCGGCGCAGACCGCGAACGACACCCGTGCCGCTGACTGCGTCAGATCGCGCGCCGGGGTGAGCCGCCACAGCAGCACCACGAGGACGACGGCGCCCGCGACGTAGCCCCACAGGGCCATCTGCTCCTTCGGCACGTCCAGGCCCCAGCGGGGGAGGTAGCGCCACGGATTGGTGGGCGAGACGTCCTCCGACTTGTCGGCGAGGACCTGGAACGAGACGGGACCGGCCAGCAGATAGGAGCCGAGCCCGGTGGCGACCACCCCGCCCGCGAGGCCGGCCAGGGCGGGCCAGGACCGGCGGGCGGCCCAGGCGAGCCCGAGCCCGGCGAAGAAGAAGGGCGCCTTGACGCCGCCCGCGAGGCCGACCAGCGCTCCGGCGTACATGCCGAGGTCCCAGCCGGGCGTGTCGCGGCCCTTGAAGAAGACGGCGAAGGCCAGCACGACCAGGGCGGCGCCGTACACGTCCACATGGGCTCCGGCGACGCACGCCCAGAGCATCAGCGGGTTGCAGGTCCACAGCAGGTGGGCGCGGACGCGGTCGCGGGAGAGCCGGTCCAGCACCAGCGCTACCAGTGCGAAGGCTGCCCCCGCCGCCAGCTTCAGCAGAAAGACGATCTTGAACATGGAGGCGCCCGCGATGGCCGCCACCCCGGTGAACGCCCAGTTGGCGACCGGCCCGTACACCGAGGGCGTGTGCCGCCAGGCCCGCGGCGAGTACCGCGCCACCGCGTCGTGGGCGTCGATCAGCGCCTGCGGGACCGTCTGGTACGGATCGAGGCCCAGCGCCCCTATCCGGCCGTACAGCGCGTAGCTCTGCACGTCGGTCGAGCCGCCCACCGGCACCAGCGCCAGCAAGGCGGTGGCGCCCAGGCCGCCCCACAGCAGGAGCCGGACCGGGGGCCGCCAGCCCAGGCGCAGCGCCAGCAGCCCCAGGCAGACGCCCAGGGTGCCGAGCCCGACCATGGCGAAGGTCAGCCAGACGATCAGCAGGGCGCTGGGGTCGGCCTCCAGCGACCAGCCTCCCCCGCTCTCGGGCACGGTGTTGGACGGGCCGAGCAGGCAGGCGTAGGCGCCGAGTCCCACCGACGCGCCGATCAGCAGGAGCCCCGCCGCTCCCGCCCAAGAGGATTTCGCAGCCATCGCGGGTAAGGATAAGCGGCACAGCAGGAGCACACGGCTCTTCTTCGCGCGCGCCCGCACTCGGAATCCGTCGAGGACCGCGCGGTTGCGCCGGGTGACCAGCAGACAGTCCACCCCGTACCGGTCGGCGATCGCGCGCCGCTCGGCGGCGGAGGTGCCCGCGGCGAAGAAGCGGCGGGCGTCGCGCCGCCGCGCCGCCTCGTGGACGAACGGGTAGGGCCAGGCGGGCACCACGGTGTAGGCGCCCCTGCCGTTGACCAGCCGCCCCGCCCACCTCCGGTCGCTGAGCACCACCGTGCCCGGTTCGACCCACCGCATCAGCGGGGTGTAGACGCTGCGGGTGTCGCGCGCCTTCCACGCCCGCAGCGTCTGCGGGGAGACCGGCTCCCACCAGGCGCGGATCAGCCCGCCGCTGTTGCCGTACAGGCCCACCGCGCAGGCCGCCGCCGCGACCCCGGCGTAGACGGCCTTGCGGGCGTCCCAGCCGGCGGTGCCCAGCCGGCTCGCCAGCGCCAGGTGCAGCGGCAGCACCGCCACCGGCAGGACCCGCGCCATCCCGTAGGAGCCGACCGCCG
>JAFACJ010001196.1 GCA_023425615.1 Actinomycetes bacterium | reverse complement strand
AGACAGCGGTGGCCGAAACCGCAGCAGCCGAGATCGAGGCGCTGGAGCAAGAGGGCGACATCGCCGCCGACTACATCGAGGGCCTGCTCGACATCGCCGACTACGACGGCGACATCGACCTCGACGTGGAGGGCGAGCGGGCGATGGTGTCGGTCGTGGGCAGCGGCCTCGACGAACTGGTCGGCAAGCGCGGCGAGGTGCTGGAGGCGCTGCAGGAACTGACGCGCCTGGCGGTGCACCGGCAGACCGGCAACCGGACGCGGCTGATGCTGGACGTCGGCGGATACCGGGAGCGCCGGCGCGAGGAGCTGAGCAAGCTCGGCCGCGATGTCGCCGAGGAGGTCTCGCGCGGCGGCAAGGCCAAGCCGCTGGCGCCGATGACCCCGTTCGAGCGCAAGATCGTCCATGACGCGATCGCCGCCGCGGGACTGCGCAGCGAGTCGGAGGGCGAGGAGCCCGAGCGTTATGTAGTGGTTTACCCGAGCTGACCGCTTTCTGGTGGTTTGTTAGGATATTCCTGGTGAAAGCCCCCGCCGTGTGCGGGGGCTTTTGCTATGCGGCCACCGCTTTCCGGGGCCGTCGCCGGGAAGATGGCGGCGGATGGCGCTTCGGGTTTCGCAGCCACGCGGAGCATGTGGAACCATCGTTGACTGTGGGGAAGAACCGATGACTGAGCAGCCGGAAGCCGTACCGCCGCAGGCGCAGGAGGTCTTCGGCGCGGCGCTGCCCGTCGCCGAACGGTATGTGCGCCTGCTGGCCACCGCCGGAGTGGAGCGCGGGCTCATCGGCCCCCGCGAGGTGGGCCGGCTCTGGGAACGACATGTGATCAACTGCGCCGTGCTGAGCGAGGCGGTCCCCGAGGGGGCCTCGGTGATCGACATCGGTTCCGGCGCTGGACTGCCGGGACTGGTACTGGCGATCGTCCGTCCCGACCTCCACATCACCCTGCTGGAACCCCTGCTGCGGCGGACGACCTTCCTCAACGAGGCGGTCGGGGAACTCGGCCTTGAGAACGTCACGGTCCGGCGGGGCCGCGCCGAGGAGGTCGTCAAGGACTACGCGGTGGACGTCGTGACGGCACGGGCGGTGGCGCCACTCGACCGGCTCGCCGGCTGGGGGCTGCCCCTGCTGCGGCCCGGCGGCGAACTGCTGGCGCTCAAAGGGGAGCGCGCGGCGCAGGAACTGACCGAAGCCCAGCCTGTTTTGCGCAAGCTGGGTGTACGGAGGGCTGAACTCCTGCTGGTGGGGCAGGGTAAGGTCGATCCGCCGACGACGCTCGTTCGGCTCGTCGCCGAGCGCACCCCCGAGCGTGGAGGCAAAAGGAGCAAGCGGAAGGGTGACAGGTCGCCGACACGCGGCTGACCTCCCCCTCTTCGACGAAGGAGCTCGCGGTGGAACCGTCATCAGGCCACGCGTTCAGCATGCAAGGGACAGCCGAGACGGCGTCTGTCGCCCCGCGTATGGAGACGGATCAAGCCGTGGATTCACGTGAAACCGTCGTCCCGCCGCCAGGCTCCTCCGGCGACGTGCCGCTCGTGCGGGCCACGGCGTCCGCGCTGGAGGGGATGGTGCAGCGGGGGGACCGGGAATGGCCGCGCCCTCCGCGGACCCGGGTGATCACCGTCGCCAACCAGAAGGGCGGGGTGGGCAAGACCACGACCTCGGTCAATCTGGCGGCGGCCCTGGCGATGCACGGGGCACAGGTCCTGGTGATCGACCTCGACCCGCAGGGCAATGCCTCCACGGCCCTGGGCATCGACCATCACGCGGACGTGCCGTCCATGTACAACGTGCTGATCGAGGACCTCCCGCTCACCGACACCATCGTCGCCTCACCCGAGGTGCCCAACCTCTACTGCGCCCCGGCCACCCTGGACCTGGCGGGCGCGGAGATCGAACTGGTCTCCAAGGTGGCGCGGGAGTCGCGGCTGCGCCGTACCCTTGACGACTACGACAAGAGCCGCTTCGACTATGTGATGATCGACTGCCCGCCGTCGCTGGGCCTGCTCACCCTGAACGCCCTGGTCGGGGGAGACGAGCTGCTGATCCCCATCCAGTGCGAGTACTACGCGCTGGAAGGACTCAGCCAGCTCCTGCGCACGGTGAACCTGGTGATCTCGCACCTCAACCCGTCGCTGGACGTCTCCACGGTCCTGCTGACCATGTACGACGCCCGGACCAAGCTCGCCTCGCAGGTGGCCGAGGAGGTACGTTCGCATTTCGGTGACAAGGTGCTGAGGACGGTCATCCCGCGGAGCGTCAGGGTGTCGGAGGCGCCCAGCTACGGGCAGTCCGTCATGACCTACGACCCGGGCTCCACCGGGGCCCTCGCCTACAGCGAGGCGGCCTCGGAGATCGCCCACCGCTGGGCCGAGGTGGCATCGTGAGCTTCACCGAGTACGCGCACGTCTACGGGGGTTGAGAATGAGTGCTTCACGTCAGCCGCGAGGTCTGGGCAAGGGCCTTGGCGCGCTGATCCCGATGGCTCCGGTCGCCGAGCCCGCACCGGCGGCCCCGGCGGCCTCCGCCATCGCGCCCGCCCCCGCCCTCGACCAGGTGGACGGCGCCCGCTTCGCCGAACTCCCGGTCAAGTCGATCTCCCCCAACCCCCGCCAGCCGCGCACCCACTTCGACGAGGAAGCGCTGGAGGAACTCGCGTCCTCCATCGCGATCGTCGGGCTGCTGCAGCCGATCGTGGTCCGCGAACTCAGCCCCGAGACCACCCTGCAGACGGCGCGCTATGAACTGATCATGGGGGAGCGGCGCTGGCGCGCCTCCCAGCGGGCCGGACTCGACACCATCCCGGCGATCATCAGGGACACCTCGGACGACGACCTGCTCCGTGACGCCCTCATGGAGAACCTCCACCGCCAGCAGCTCAACCCGCTGGAGGAGGCGGCCGCCTACCGCCAGCTCCTCGATGACTTCGGCGCCACCCACGAGCAGCTCGCCACCCGGGTCGGCCGCTCCCGCCCCCACATCAGCAACACCCACCGCCTCCTCAACCTCCCGCCCGCCGTCCAGCGCCGCGTCGCCGCGAACGTCCTCAGCGCCGGCCACGCCCGAGCCCTCCTCGGCCTCGACTCCCCCGAGGCGATGGAAGCCCTGGCCACCCGCATCGTCGCCGAGGGCCTCTCCGTCCGCGCCGTAGAGGAGATCATCGCCCTCCGCGACCTCGACCCCGACAAGCCGGCCCCCCGCCGCCAGTCCCGCAAACCCGTGGCCCCCGGCCTGGAAGCCCTCGCCGAACGCCTCAGCGAACGCTACGAGACCAAGGTCCGCGTCGACCTCGGCTCCCGCAAGGGCAAGATCGTCGTGGAGTTCGCCACCCTGGAGGACCTGGACCGCATCATCTCTTCCATGGCCCCCGACGACGATCCCCGCTGAACCCTCCCCTGGGCCCTCTTCGGAGGGCCTTTTCTTTTGGCCTCTCGTTCTTTTGGCCTCTCGGGCTTGGCAGAGGCTTCAGGTGGGGGCGCCGCGGTGGGGCGCTGCTGTCTTCGGCGTCGATGGGGAGCGTTGACGGGGGTGCGCCGGGCGGCTTGTTCTGGAGAAGCGGATATGTTGCCGCCTTCCTGGCGTGATCTCCGCTTGGCTCGGCTCCAGCGTTGTCTCTTCTTCCGGTCGTTGTTTCACGTGGAACCGTGTGTTCTTCGTGCGGTCGCGGTCTGAGTCGCTCCTTGGGCGCCTGGTCACGTTGTCTTCGAGCCTGACGTAGCGTGCGGTGGATTTCTCTCGTGGCCTCCCATGGCCGACCAACCGTCTGGATCTGGTGGACGTCTGCTGCGCTTCGTCGCACTCGTATGGGGAGTTCTTGTTGAGCATCGCAGCTCGCCGTTCATCAGCTGTCAGCATGTCTTGGCTCTCCTGTCGGTCGCTATCTGAGCCAGGTAGGCATCTGCCTCCGTTGATCGCTGCCTGGAGGAGATGGATGCTTGGTTCTGTCGATCTCCAGCGGAGCCAGAAGGGGACCGACCGTCTTTGCCGGCTGCCGCTCAGATCGAGTGGAGGCTTGGTTTCGTCGGTCTCTGCCTGAAGGAGATGGGTGCTTGCCTCCGTTGGCCGTTATCTGGGTCAGGTCGGCTGGCCGTCTCTACTGATCTCTGTCCGGGGAGGGTGGCGCTCTGGGAAGGGTAGGTGCTTGTCTCCGCAGACCGCTGTCTGGCGGGAGGGTGCTTGCCTGTATCGGCTGCCGCTTGGATCAAGTAGGGCTCGTCTCCGCCGATCGCTGCCAGAGGGGACGGACGTTTGCCTCCGTTGGCTGCTGCCTGGGTTGGATCGCTTGTCTCCGCTGAGCGGGTTAGATGGGCTTCCTGTCCTCGCTGACCGGTGACCGCTGACCGGTGGCCGCTGACCGGTCGGGTGGATGCTGGTCTGCGTCGGTCGCTCCCGGAGGAGACAGGTGCTTGCCCTGTTGATCGCTGGCCGGTCGGACGGGCCACCCATCTCCGCTGACCGTGGCATGGGTCAAGTGGATGTTCGTCTTCGTCGATCGCCGACCGGGTCGGAGCGGCTTCCCTGCGATCGTGGGCACGCCGGGACGCTTTTCGTTTTGCCCCGGTACCGGTGCCTGGCGACTGGCTGTTGAGGAAGCCGATCTCGGCCCTGTTCGGTCGGCCGGTGCCGGGATCGACGTGGAGCTCGGTTTCAAGGCGCTGCCATAAAGCTGAGCACGGCCGTGGAGCGGTGTCGGAGCCGAGGCTCAGCGTGTCGTAGAGCGGGGGTGCTCTAGGAACTCCTAACAGAATCAGCGGACGGGTCCGCGCTGGCAGATGAGGGCAGCGGCCAGGGCGAGGAAGGCTTCGTGGATCTCGTCGCGGATCTCCCAGCGGATGCGCAGGCGGCGGAACCGGTAAGCCGGGTTCAAGCCGCTCCACCAGCCTGGATCATCCATTCGTTCAACGCGGCGTAGTCGGCGTCGACAAGGCCTTGGCGGGGGTCGACTCGATGGAGCAGCGCCCTTCCCCGGTGATGGGCGGCCACCCACGCCCGATCGGCGTCGGTGATCTCATCATCGACCCAGGCGAACGGATGTCCGCCAGCCCACTCGATGAGGCCGCGCGTCTTCCAGTGGATGCCGGCGTGCTCGTCCTGATCATCGACGGCGGTTGGTTCCGGCCAGATGACGACCGGAAGGCACGGCAGACCGATCCACGGCGCTACATACTCGTTCGCGTCGTCCATCCAGGTGGTGGCCCAGACCAAATCACACGGCAACGCCGTCAACCGCGGCCCGTGCGCGGGATCGATCCTCGTGAGGAGCGGATTCGAGCCGGACGGTGGCGATCCATGAACCGGACCATAGGTCGGATGGCCGTCCAGGTGATGCCGAGGCGCCTCTCCAAAGGGAATGAGCGGTCCGTCGACGTCGAGAAAGAGCAGCGGGCGCTGCACGGAGACGGTCACGGCTGCACGATAACGGCTGCCCCTTCCCGCCACAGGAAGGAACGGCCTCCAACTCGCCCATCCAGACGTCAGAGGCAGCGGATGGATGACCACCACCAAAGCATCCGCATCACCAAAGGACCCACGTTCGTCACCGCAGAGCCAGACACGGCCGAGACTTGCCGGTGCATCTCCGGACAAGCAGACCGCGTCCCACACCTACCCCCAAGAGACCATGCCCCCTACACC
>JAFACJ010000726.1 GCA_023425615.1 Actinomycetes bacterium | reverse complement strand
CGCTGGCACGGCCGCGCTGGCCGGTGCTCGCCCGCCCGCCCTACGGCGGCACCCGCCGCTGGCGGCTGGGCGAGCTGACCCTTCCCTGGGAGGCGCTCGCCCCCTACCGGTAGATCTCGACGACCGGGCGCTGCTTGCCGTCGTCCTCGATGCCGCCCACGGCGATGATCTGCCGGGTGCCGGGGATCTGGGCGAGGTCGTGGATGGCGGTCTTCTGCTTGCGGGAGGGGCCGCGCAGGGTCTGCCACTTGCCGGTCCAGTGCAGGTACTGCGACCTGGTGTCGCCGGTGCCGGGGGAGGGGATCGTCCAGGCGCCCGAGCCGCCGTCGGGGGCCAGGGCGTAGTGCGAGATCAGGGGGGTCTTGGCCTCGGTCCACGCGCCGCCGTTCCAGCGCAGCAGGCCGCCGCCGTTCTGCGCGCGGATCGCCCACACCTTCTTCGCGCCGACCGCGGAGATCTCCTGGATGATGTTGTGCGCCTGCCCGATGGTGCCCCAAGAGCCGCTCGGCGCGACCTGCTTCCACTTGCCGCCGCTCAGGTGCAGGATCGTCGCCACGGCCTGGGTGCCGTTCGCGGTCGCCGTGCCCGCCAGCCACACGTCGTCCTTGCCGCGGACGGACACCGCGGTCAGCGAGGCGCCGTTCGCGGCGGCGACGTCCACGTTCACGAACGCCCTGCCGTTCCAGCGGCGGACGACGCTCGCGCCGTCGTTCTTGGAGTTGAGCCCGGCGACCGACCAGACGGCGCCGTCCCTGCCCGCCGACAGGGACAGCGGGATGACCGGCAGGTTCAGGGCGCCGAGCTTGGCGCCGGGGTAGGAGACCTTCTTCCAGTTCTTGCCGTTCCAGTGCAGGGCCACGGGCGCGATCCCGTTGAACCCCACGGCCCAGGCGCTGCGCGGTCCGGAGGCGGCGAGCCCGGTCGGCCGGAACTTGACGGGGCTCTTCTTGGCCGTCCACTTGCGGCCGTTCCAGTGGAACGGCTTCCCGTTCTCGTCGATCGCGAAGACCGCCGTCTTGCTCGCGGCCGCCACATGAAGAAATGCTCCGGTGCGTTTGAAGACACCGCTCTTGACGTTCTTCCAGGCCGGGGCGGCCGAGGCGGGCTGGGGGACGAGCAGGACGCCCGCTACGGCCGCGGCGACGACGATCCGCATGCGCTTCTCCTCGGGTGGGGGATGAGGAGAAACCCTAGGGGAAGGCGGGAAAAGTGAGCTAGGCCCGGTGAACCAGGTAAGGGGCGGCCTGTGCGCGGGGCTGGACGTCGATGCGGTCGATGTTGACGTGCTCGGGGCGGGTGACGGCCCAGGCGACGCAGTCGGCGATGTCCTCGGCGACCAGGGGGTCGAGCCCCTGGTAGGTGCGTTCGGCGGCCTCGGCGTCGCCGCGGAGCCGGTTCAGGGAGAACTCCTCGGTCTTGACCAGGCCGGGGGCGATCTCGGTGATCCGGACGGGCCGGTCGACCAGTTCCAGGCGCAGCACCTCGTTGACGGCGACCGCGGCGTGCTTCGCCGCGTTGTAGCCGCCGCCCCCGACATAGGGGTTGTGGCCCGCCAGCGAGGTGATGTTCACCACATGCCCGGCGCCTCCGGCGATCAGCTTGGGCAGCAGGGCGCGGGTCATGCGCATCAGGCCCAGCACGTTGGTGTCGTACATCACCCGCCAGTCCTCGGTGACGGCCTCGGCCACCGACTCCAGGCCGTGCGCGCCGCCTGCGTTGTTGACCAGGACGTGGCATTCGCGCAGGTCCGCGGCGAGGGCGGCGACGGACTCCTCGGAGGTGACGTCCAGGGTGACGGCGCGGGCGAAGCCGCGGCGTCCGGCCGGGTCGGCGGCCTCGATCTCCTTGACCAGTTCGTCGAGCCGGTCGCGGCGGCGGGCGGCGGCCACGATGTCGAAGCCCTCCGCGGCCAGCCTGCGGGCCGTGGCGGCGCCGATGCCGCTGCTCGCCCCGGTGATCACTGCTGTCTTGCGCATATACACCATCTTGGCGCATCCTCCCGGTCTGTCTGGGCCCGGGTGGAGGAACAAGGGTGGTCCGGGGATAGTTTCAAGTGACTGAATGTTCCGTTCTGTTCCTGAAGCGAAGAGAGGTCCCGTGGTCAACCGGGTCGCGACGCTCTCCGTGCACACGTCGCCCCTTGATCAACCCGGCACAGGTGACGCGGGGGGCATGAACGTCTATATCGTCGAGACGGCGAAACGGCTGGCCGAACAGGGCGTGGAGGTCGACATCTTCACCCGTGCCACCTCGCGGCTGCTGCCCCCCGTGGTCGAGCTGGCGCCCGGCGTGCTGGTCCGCCACGTCCCCGCGGGGCCCTTCGAGGAACTGGACAAGGGCGAACTGCCGCGCCAGCTCTGCCAGTTCACCTCCGGCCTGCTGCGGGTCGAGGCCGCGCACGAGCCCGGATACTACGACCTGGTCCACTCCCACTACTGGCTCTCCGGCCAGCCCGGCTGGGTCGCCGCGCACCGCTGGGGCGTGCCGCTGGTGCACTCCATGCACACCCTGGCCAAGGTCAAGAACGCCAACCTCGCCGCGGGCGACGCGCCCGAACCCGAGGGAAGGGTCTCCGGCGAGGAGCAGATCGTCGCCGACGCCCACCGGCTGATCGCCAACACCGCCGACGAGGCGCGGGAACTGATCGACCTCTACGAGGCGGAGCCGGGCCGCGTGCAGACCGTCGCGCCCGGCGTGAACCTGGGCGTCTTCCGGCCCGGGGACAAGGCGCGGGAGCGGGAATGGCTGAACCTCCCCCAGGACGCCTACGTGCTGCTGTTCGTCGGCAGGATCCAGCCGCTGAAGGCGCCCGACGTGCTGGTGCGGTCCGCCGCCGAACTGCTGGAACGCCGCCCGTCGCTGCGGTCGCGGCTCATCGTGGCGATCGTCGGGGGTCCGTCCGGATCCGGTCGCGAGCGGCCCGAGGA
>JAFACJ010000666.1 GCA_023425615.1 Actinomycetes bacterium | reverse complement strand
GCGCTGTACTGCAAGGGGTATTCCGGCGGCGACCTCGGCGGGAGGTACGACAGTGCCACGAGCGGGAGCGTCAGGCGGCTGAAGGGGCACATGGGGCTGTCCGGGTCGGGGGTGACGCCCAAGGTGTTCAAGGCGCTGCTCACCATGGACTCCTACCGGAAGGCCAAGAACGGCTCCAACGTGATCCGTTCGGTCCAGCGGTGGCTGAACGGGCGCTACGCCGACCGGGCGAAGTACTTTCTCATCCCGTGCGACGGCCTCCCCTCCCTGGCCTCTTACAGGGTTCTACTCCCCGCCGTCCAGTATGAGCTGGGCATGTCCGACGAGGAGCGCATCGGCGTGCTCGGCCCGAAGACCAAGGCGGGGCTGAGCGCCGCCCCCTTGGTCCAGGGGTCGACAGGGCCAATGGTCCGTCTCCTGCGCGGCGCGCTGCTCCTCAACCGCCGGACGGGAGTCGCCTTCACCGACTCCTTCGACGCGGCCTTGGCCGCGCGGGTCCGTGCCTTCCAGAGCTCCATGCGGCTCCCGGTGAACGGCCTCGGCGACTACACGACCTGGGCGTCGCTCCTGACCTCCTACGGCGACATCGAACGTCCGGGCACCGCCTGCGACTGCGTCACGGAGATCAACGCGGCCCGGGGGAAGACCCTGTGGGACGCCGGGTACCGGTACGTCGGCCGCTACCTGACCAACGCCGTCGGCGCCACGTACGACAAAACGATACGGCCCGGCGAGCTCGCGGTGATCGCCGCCGCCGGGCTCAGCGTTTTCCCGATCTACCAGGCCGTCGGCACTTCGCGGGACCACTTCCAGGCCGCGACGGGCGAGACGGACGCCCTCGCCGCGGTGAACGCGGCGCGGTCCTACGGTTTCAAGAGCGGTACCCGTATCTTCTTCGCCGTCGACTACAACGCCCCCGCGAGCGATCTGGCCACCAACATCCTTCCTTACTTCCAGGCCGTCAAGGCGGTCTTCGACCACCACGGGGCCGGCTACCTGGTCGGTATCTACGGGCCCCGGTACATCTGCTCCGGTGTCGCCGCGGCGGGGCTGAGCGGGGCGAGCTTCGTGGCGGACAGGTCGACGGGCTACGAGGGCAACGCGGGGTTCCCCCTGCCCGACGACTGGGCCTACGACCAGATCGCGACGATCAAGGTCGGGGCGGGGCCCGGCGCGATCGAGATCGACAAGTGCGTCGCGTCCGGCCGTGACACCGGCCAGAACTCCTTCGACCCGCCGGGGCCCTGAGGGTCACGTGTCGAGGAGGTGGGGGCGGCCGGCGTTGTAGCGCTGGGTGTCGAGGCGTTTGAGGGCTTCCAGTTCGGGCGGCTGGTAGAGCTTCCAGGTCGTGGGCGGGGCGGCCGGGGAGTCCGCCGCCTCCAGGAGCGCGCCGACGGCGGCGCGCGCCGACTCGTTCGCCGACTCCATGGTGGCCAGGTCGGTGCTGGTCTGGACGTAGTCGCCGGCGACGAAGAGGTTGGGGATGCCGGTGCGCGCCTCGGGGCGCCGTGACCAGGTGCCGACGGTGTTGACGGTGAGGGGCTCGTCGTTGGTGTTGCGGCCGAGCGCGGGATGCCAGGTGATGGCGGGGTCGAGGAACCAGGAGTGCAGGAGGGAGGCGGGGAGGACCGACGCGCCGGTGTCCTCCAGATGCGCCTTCATCTGGGCCCAGCACTCCTCGGCGACCTCGGCCGGGGTGCAGCGCTTGGCGGGCTTGCCGTAGAGGACGCCGGGCGTGTCCCAGTCGGAGATGTCCAGGGAGAGGCAGTCCGCCACCTCGCCGTCGCCGTAGTCGCGGCCGTAGTCGCGGTTCCAGATGGCGCTCTGCAGGACGGCGGTGAGCTGCCACGGCGAGTCCATGAAGCTCAGGAGTTCGCCGAGGCCGCGCGGGGTGCGGCGCAGGTAGAACTGGATGCCGTTCATCCAGTCGGTGTGCAGGTGCCTGGTCCCCTCCAGGCTCGGGGCGTGCCGGAGGATCTCACTCGACCACAGTTTGACGGCGCGGTCGGGCGGGACGGCGCACACGAACCAGTCGGCGTCGATGCGGCGGCGCCGTCCGGACGCGTCGACCGCGTACGCCGCGTCGATCCTGCCGTTCTTCACGTCCAGCGACTCGACGGTCTGGCCGAGACGGAAACCGACGCCCTTCTTGCGCAGGTCCTCCACCCACGGGTCGATCCACGCCTCGTTGGTGGGGCCGTTGAGCATCCGCGCGAGGCCCGCGTCCCCGTCGTTGCCGAGGCCGAACGCCGACAGCAGGAACGCCTGGCCCATGTTCCCGACGGTGCGGGTGCTGGCGACCTCCTCCTTCACCGCCACCAGCCCTCGGGTGAGGAACTTGGCGACGATCGTCCGGTACTCGGCGGACTTGCCTTCGGCGCGGACGAAGTCCCACCAGGAGACGTTCTCCCACTGGCCGTGCCGCCGCGCCTCGCCGCTGGTCAGATAGACGAGGTAGCGGTTGACGAAGAAGGCGATCTCCGCCGGGGGCAAGGCGGAGACCTGCTGGACGAGCCCGGTGAGCGTCTCGCGCAGCCACGCCGCGTCCAGGCCGCCGCCGGGCGAGCCCAGGTCGGGGAGGCCGAGGTCGGCGCGGCCTCCGCTGCGCGACAGGCGTCCGGCGGAGACGTTCACCAGGTTGTCGCGGACTCCCCCGGCGTTCCCGGCGAACGGGATGCGCCGCATCGTGTCGGTGACGTGCCGGTAGAAGCCGGGGAAGAACCGGAAGCCGTGCTCGCCCGGCAGGGGGCGGCGACCGCCTTCGCCCGTGCCGGGAACGGGGATGCTGCGGGCCTTGCCGCCGAGTGCCTTGCGCTCGTAGACCGTGACGGAGAAGCCGCGTTCGATGAGTTCGTGGGCGGCGGCGAGCCCGGACATGCCGCCGCCGAGCACCGCGACCTCCCGTTTGGCGGCTCTGCTGGAGAAGGCGGGGACGGGGACGAACGCCAGGGTCGTCCCGGCGAGTATCCGGCGTCGTGAGGGGTGCGTCTCTGTCACGGCTTGATCCTGGGAGGGAGGGTGCGGATGTGCTCGATCAGGCCGAGGGAGCCGGGCGTGGTGCGGCCCAGCGACTCGGGCAGCGCGAAGAGCCCGACGTCGATGATCACGGGGTCGACGACGTGGAAGTCGACGTCGACGCCCGGCATCCGGCCGGTCAGCCCGCCGGGGGTGGCCAGCAGCGACGACGGGCAGGAGGCGTTGGTGGTGCCGGGGTAGGTGAACAGGCCGTGGGTGCGCCAGTCCGACAGCCTCAAGGTGGCCATGCACCCGTATGTCGCGTCGGGTGTGGCGCGGCCGACGACGCCCTGCCAGGTCCCGTCGCCCTTGACGACACCGCCGAGGAGGGTGGCGCTGCCGTCCGGTTCGTGGGAGACGCCCCATTCCCAGCCCGAGTAGCGCTGGTCGGCGACGTTGAAGCGGCCCCAGTTGTGGTCGTGGTAGCCGCGCCAGCCGTCGACGCTGATCTTCTTGCCGCCCGGCGGTTTCAGCCATCCCTTCACGTGGCTGGTGGCGACGGGTGACGTCCAGTACATGTCCTGCCCTCCGTCGTAGCGGATGGGGCCGCCGGTGACGCCGGGCACCGCGTTCTCGAACCGGATGTCGGCTTCGGCGAAGCCGCCGTTCCAGGTCAGGTGGTAGGTGCGGCGCTCGGTGTCCCAGACGAGGTTCCCCACGCTGCTGCGGACGGCGGGCTGGTCGGTCGCGGTCACCTTGGTGGTGAGCGCGGGGAGGATGACCTTCTGGCCCTGCTCGGGGTACCAGAAGATGACGCCCGTCGGCACGGGCGCGGTGAAGAGCATCGCGATGAACGTCCGCTTGGTGGCGGGGTCCATGACGTGCGCGTACCACCATTCGGTCCAGGAGCCGGGGTGGGGTCCGTCGTCCGACGGTTCGGCGAGCTTGCCGGGGACGAGGGTGAGGTCGGAGCGCTTGATGTCGGTGAGCGGGAGCCCGTCCGCGGCGAGGGCGGCGGGGGCGTGGCCGCCGAGGGCCAGGGAGGCCGTGAGGGTGAGCGCGGCGAGACGGCGGTGTAGGGGACGCACGGGTGCACCTCCTCGGTTCCGTCGCCCGCAGAAGGGGGGGTACATCGGGCGACGCCCGCGAGTGTGCGCCTCTTTGGACTGAGTGTCAACAGACTGTCGACACACTGTCCGATCGGCACGGCGCCGGGTTAGACTCCGCTCGTGCCCCCGCTCCCCCGCTCCCGCGCCACCCGGGAACGCCGCGACGAGGTCGCCCGCCGCGTCCTGGCCGCCGTCCACCGGCTCGTCGCGGACGGGACCCCCTACACCGAACTGCCCGTGCAGCGCATCGCGGAGGCGGCGGGCGTCGCCCGCTCCACGTTCTACCTGCACTTCCCCGACAAGAGCCGGCTGCTCATCGCCCTCGCCGAGCAGGGCGGCCAGGGCATGTTCGACGCCGCCGTCACCTGGTGGCAGAGCGACCACGGCACCGGCGTCGCGGGCGTCACCGAAGCCATCGGCCGGATGCTCGCCGAATACCGCGCCAACCGCTGGATCCTCCTCGCCCTCAGCGAGGTCTCCGCCTACGACCCGGAGGTCTCGGCCTACTACCAGCGCCGCCTCGACCGCTTCACCGGCCTCACCCGCCGCCGTCTCGACGACGAACGCCGCGCCGGCAACGTCGCCTCCTCCCTCGACCCCGCCACCACGGCCGCGCTCCTCACCTGGATGGTGGAGCGCACCCTCTCCATGCACTGCCGCACCGACGACACCACCGCCGACGCGCAGACCGCCGTCTCCCTGGGCCGCGCCATCTGGCTCACCGTCTACGGCGACGCGCCGGCGCCTCCCTGACCCCGCGGTGCCCGCCGAGCCCGTGACCGGTGTCCCTGTTCCGTGGGACCGCTTTCTCGGGATCGTCTGGCGCATGCGCACACGACGAGCCGGAAAAGCGTCGGCCCTCCTTGATCAATGCTTACCCGGAGCATCCGCTCACCTCAGGCAGAGGGGGAAGAACGCCAGGTATGGAGACATGGGACGCCGTCCGTGCGCGCCGCAACGTGCGGGACTACACCGACGAGCCGATCGCGCGCGAGGACCTCGAACGCATTCTGGAGGCGGGGCGGCGGGCCCCGTCGTCGCGGAACTGGCAGCCGTGGGACTTCGTGGTGGTCACCGAACGCGACAGCCTCGTCGAACTGGCAAAGGCGTGGGAACTGGGCGGCAAGCACATCGCCCGTGCCGCGGCGGCGATCGTCCTGGTGGGCGAGGAGCCCGAGGACGCCCGGCACCGCGACTGGCTGATGTACGACTTCGGCCAGGCCACCGCGAACATGATGCTGACCGCCGTCGACCTGGGCATCGGCTCGGGCCACGCCTCGGTCGTCGACCAGGAGCAGGCACGGCGCGCGCTCGGCTTCCCCGAAGGCCGCTTCGCCGCGTACATGATCGGCTTCGGCTATCCGGCGGGCCGGCCCCTGCACCCCATCGCCCGCCCCGACCGGCGCCCCTTCGACGAGGTCGTCCACTGGAACGGCTGGTAGACCGCCCCGCCCTGCGCGGGCGGGGCGGGGCGGTGCGGGTCAGCGCCAGGTGGCGTGGATGAGGGAGCGCTCGGAGGCCGTCAGGTGGACGGCCGAGGCCAGCCACGCGCCGGCGAAGGGACGGGGATCGGTGTCGGTGAGGCGGCCGAAGGGGTCGCGGGGACGGCGGTCCGCCTCCTGGGCCAGGGCGGTGGTGAGGGCGGCGGCGGTGGTGAAACCGGAGCGGCGCAGCCGTGACGGGTCGGGGGCCGGGCCCCGTGCCGACTCGGCGACGGCGCGGCTGCCTCCGGAGACCGCGAGTTCCACCAGGCGGCGGACGCGCCACAGCGGGGATTCCGCCAGCGGGTCGGGTGCCGGCGGCGCGGGCGGCTGCGGGGGGAGTTCGGCATCGGGCGGGAAGTGGACGCCTTGGAGGTGGTCGTAGCCGAGGTCGGCGTGGCCCT
>JAFACJ010000626.1 GCA_023425615.1 Actinomycetes bacterium | reverse complement strand
CCCTTGTACGCCTTGTGCGCCTTGGCCGCGCCCACGTAGGGGGTGGCGAAGTCGCCGACGGACTGGACCAGGAGCACCTTGGGCATGCCGCCGCCGACGGGGCGCTTGAGCTTGAGCTGGCCGGCCGGCCGCTTCCAGAAAGCGCAGGGGGCGTCGATCAGGGAGTAGCCCATCAGCGGGTAGCGGTCGCCGAGCTTCTTGGAGTAGGCGGCCTGCTGCGCCGGGGTGCGGCCGAACGGGGTGTCGTTGCAGCTGATGTTGAAGTACGTCGGGTCCTCGCCGGCGGACGGGTCGAAGGCCAGGGAGACGGACTTGGAGCGCGCCTGCGCCTGGAGGGCGATCCCGGACAGGGTGTTCAGGTCCTGCGCGAGGTCGGGGAAGCTGGTCTTGGAGTAGAGCGCGCCGGAGATGAGGCGGTCGAGGTTGACGGGGTAGAAGTACCCGACGCCGTCGGGGGTGACGATGGTGAGGCGGCCGGCCTTGGCGATCGCCTTGCGGATGTCCTCGTACCGCTTGACGACGGCGGCCTGGGTCGTGCCGAGCCCGTACAGGGCGTCGTACTTGGCCGCCCAGCCGGCGAACGTCTCGAACCGCTTCTGTGCGGCCTTGGGGGTGATGTCGTCGGCGACCCGCCAGCTCGTGGAGAAGTCGACGACGGAGTCGAGCACGAAGTTCCTGGTGCGCTTCGGCCACTTCTTGGCGTAGTAGGCGCCCAGCCAGGTGCCGGCCGAGTAGCCGATCCAGTCGATCTTGTTGACCTTCTTGCCGCGTGAGGTCTTGAGGTTGCGGCGGATCCATTCCAGGTCGTAGACGGTCTGCGCGGTCGTCACGTACTTGGAGGGGAGCTTCTTGTTGCCGCTGTTCTGGCACGCCTTCGCGTACGCCCTGGCGCCGTTCAGCAGGGCCTTGGTGTTGGCCTTGGTGCGCTTGCGCGGGTCGAGGACCGGGCCGTAGACGTTCTTGCAGGACGCCTGGGTGCTGTAGCCGGTGCCGCGCACGTCGATGCCGATGATGTCGGCGTAGTCGAGCATCCGGGCGCGGTCGGCGCCGATGAAGTTCAGCGGGAGGAACAGACCGCCGCCGCCGGGGCCTCCGGGGTTGGTGAACACCACGGACTTGACGCTCTTGCGCGCCTTGAGGCGGCTGAGGGCGAGCGTGATCGTCTTCTTGTTCTTCTTGTTCCCCCAGTCCAGTCGCGACTTGATCGTGGCGCACTCCAGACGCGCGAACTCGGGGAAGTCCGGGTCCGGCGTCTTCTGGAAGCAGGGCTTCCAGTTGATCTTCTGGGCGGCTATCCGCTGGAGTGGGTCCGGCTCCGCGGGGAGGGCGGTGGAGGCCGGAGCGAAGGCTACCAGGGAGAGCATCGTCACCGAGGCCATGACCAGGGCGCGACGGCGCATGTGTTCCTCCTCGGAACATGGAAAGAGGCCCCGGTCCTGTGCGGCCGGAGCCTCTGTTCTCAGAATTTGAGGAGGATCCTACGGGTAAAACGGTCATAAGGTGTTTGATCCCGTAATTTTGCGAATGATGCGGCGTCCCGTTGTGCTCAGGACCGGCGTCCCTTGGCCCGCGGGACAGGGAGGGGAAGCCCCGGGCAGGTGCGGTCGCGGGCGGGGTAGACGCCGTCGATCAGATACCGCTCGACGATGCCGTTGACGCAGGTGTTGGGCGTGCGGGAGTAGATCCCGTGGTCGCCCTCGTGCACGACGGTGATCAGACGGGAGGCGCGGTAGGCACGGTGCGCCCGCAGCGCGCCGCCGTAGGGCGCCGCGGGGTCGCCCGTGGACTGGATCATCAGCACCCGCGGCAGACCGTCTCCGACCGGCCTCCGCAACGCGAGCCGGCCGGAGTGGCGCTTCCAGTACGCGCACGGGTCGGTGATCAGGGAGTAGCCGTGCAGGGGATACCTGCGGCCCACCTGCTTGGAGTAGGCGGCCTGCCGCGCCGGGGTGCGGGTGAACGCGGTGTCGTTGCAGGTGATGCCGACGAAGGTCGCGTCGCCCCCGGCGTCGGGGTCCACCGCGGACGGCGCCGCCCCGGCACGGCTGCCGGAGGCCAGCGGTGACAGCGCCTGCAGGAACCGCCCCAGATCGATGAACTGGTCCTTGGTGCGGAGAGAGGCGACGATCTTCGTGTCGAGTTCGCGGGGACCGAGGCTCTCAAGGCCGCCGAGGGTGGAGATGCAGGCGACCCTCCCGCGCCGCGCGACGGCGGCCCGGATCCGCTCATACCGCCGGAGTACCGCCTTCCGGGTCCTGCCGAGCCCGAACACGGCGTGATACCTGGCCGCCCAGTCGGCGAACGTCTCGAACCGCTTCTGGTAGGCGGCGGGCTGGCGCCCCAGGTGCTCCTGCCAGGTGCCGCTGAAGTCGACGACGGAGTCCAGGACGAAACGACCGACGGCCTTCGGCCACTTCCTGGCGTAGTAGGCGCCCAGCCAGGTGCCGGCCGAGTAGCCGATCATGTTGATCTTGTCGACCTTCCCGCCGCGCGAGGTCCTGAGGTTGCGGCGGATCCATTCCAGGTCGTAGACGGTCTGCGCGGTCGTCACGTACTGGGAGGGGAGTTTCTCGTTGCCGCTGTCCTGGCAGGCCCTCGCGAATCTCCGCGCCTCCGCCAGCAGGGCCCTGGTGTTGGCGGCGCTGCGGTCGCGCGGATCCAGCGGCTTGCCGTCGATCTTCCTGCAGGACGCCTGGGTGCTGTAACCGGTGCCGCGGACGTCGATGCCGATGATGTCCATGGTGTCGAGCAGCCGCTCGCGCTTCTGGTTGATGAACTCCAGCGGATAGAAGCGTCCCCGGACTCCGGGACCGCCCGGATTGGTGAAGACGACGCCCCTCGCCTTCCCGCGGGCGGGGAGCCGGCTGATCGCCAGGGTGATCTTCCGTCCCCCCGGATTCCGCCAATCCAGCGGAGCCTTGATCTCCGTGCATTTCAGGCGTTGGTATGCGGCTTTCAGTTGTCTGTTCGGGGTGAAGCAGGGCCGCCAGACCGGGGCCCGCGAGACCAGGTGCCGGAAGGGGTCGAGGTCCTGGGGGAAGGCGGATGCGGCGGGGGCGAGGGCCGTGGCGGGGAGCGTCATCACGGAGGCCGTGACCAGGGCATAACAACGCATATGTTCCTCCTCGGAACCCGGAAAAGGCAGCTGGAAATACGCCTTGTCTCGCACAAGATCTTGAGGAGGATTCTAATGATAAAACGGTCATAAAAGGCGATGCTTGGGCAGGGCATAACACCCGTCTGTCTTTATTTTGGGCAGACGGTAGGGTGACTGCGGGACGCCGGGTCAGGCGGCGCGGGCGGCCGGCACCTGGGGCCGGTGGTCGGAGAGCGCCTCGCGCAGCTGCTTGCGGCCGCGGTGGAGCCGGGACATCACGGTCCCGATGGGGGTGCCCATCATCTCGGCGATCTCCTTGTAGGCGTAGCCCTCGACGTCGGCCAGGTAGACGGCGTTGCGGAAGTCCTCAGGGAGGGCGCGCAGGGCCGCCACGACGTCGTCGTCGGGGATGTGGTCGAGCGCCTCGTGCTCGGCCGAGCGCAACCCGGAGATGGCCGACTCGGTCTGCGCGAGCTGCCACTCCTCCAGCTCGTCGGAGCCGGTGCGCTGGGGTTCGCGCTGCTTCTTGCGGTAGGAGTTGATGAAGTTGTTCGTGAGGATCCGGTGGAGCCAGGCCTTGAGGTTCGTGCCCTCCTGGAACTGGTGGAAGTTCACGTACGCCTTGGTGAGGGTCTCCTGGACGAGGTCCTCGGCGTCGGCGCTGTTGCGCGTCATGCGGACGGCGCTGGCATAGAGCGGATCGGCCAGGGGCAGCACCTCGCGCTCGTAGCGCTCCGCGGTCCTGGTCGTCTCGTCCGTCTCGGTGGCGTTCATAACCCTCCTCCTGGCCGTCGGCCGGCTGCTTGGGGCAGGAGTCAGAACCAGTCCAGCACGGGATAGCAATATTTCCTACAAAGTCAAGGTAAAGCCCTGAAGGGTAGGACTTAGTACTTGAACGTGGACGGTTATTTGGTATTTACCCAGATAACGAATGGCCTACGAACGCCGGTTCCGTGGACTCGATCACACTTCTTTCGCTACGCTTGCGCCCGGCCGTGCAGATGCACGTGCAATTGGAGGAGGGTTCTGATAACGATGACTTCCGGCTCACTGACCGGCCGGATGCAACTGGGCTCCCAGCTGCGCACGCTGCGAGAGTCCAGGGGCATCACGCGCGCGGACGCCGGCTATGCCATCCGCGCCTCCGAATCCAAGATCAGCCGCCTGGAGCTGGGCCGGGTCGGCTTCAAGCTCCGCGACGTCAGGGACCTGCTGACCCTGTACGGCATCACCGACCCCCTCCAGGTCTCCGAGATCATGGACCTGGCCGCCGAGGCCAACCGCCCCGGCTGGTGGCAGGCGCACCACGACCTCCTCCAACCCTGGCAGGCCACCTACCTGGGCCTGGAGGAAGCCGCCTCCCGCCTGCGCGTCTACTGCACCCAGTTCGTCCCCGAACTCCTCCAGACCGAGGAGTACGCCCACGCCCTCCTGACCTCGGCACACCCCTGGGCGACACCCGAGGAACTGAACCGCCGGGTGGGCATCGTCAAAAGCCGCCAGCACGCCTTCTTCCGCCCCGGCGGCCCCCGCCTCTGGGCGGTCCTGGACGAGGCGGTCCTCCACCGCACGGTGGGCGACGCCTCCATCCACCGCCGCCAGCTGGAACACCTCCTGACCCTGAAGAACGTGACACTCCAGGTCCTCCCCTTCTCCGCCGGCGAACACCCCGCCCAATCCGGCGGCTTCACCCTCCTCCGCTTCCCCCAGCAGGAACTAGGCGACATCGCCTACGTCCAATCCCTCACCGGCTCCACCCACCACGAAAAGCAAGAGGACATCGACGTCCACCTCCAGGCCATGGAACACCTCTGCGTAGCCGCCCACACCCCCGAACGCTCAGCCCGCCTCATCGCCGCCCTGACCCATCACTGACCCGACCTGCCACGTTCCGCTACGCCTGCTTTGTGGTGGGTCTGCTTTGCGGTGGGTCTGCCTCCCGCCACGCCTGCTTTGCGTGCACTCATGTCTGAGGTGTGTCTGCCTTACGGTGCGTCTGCTTTATGGCACGTCTGCTTTGCAGCACGTCTGCCCTGTGGTGCGTCTGCCTCCCGCTACGTCTGCTTTGTGGCATGTCTGCCCTGTGGTGCGTCTGCCTTGCGGTGCGTCTGCCTCCCGCTACGTCTGCTTTGCGGCACGTCTGCCTTGCGGTGTGCCTGCCTTGTGGCACGTCTGCCTTGTAGCACGCTTGCTTTGCGTGCGCTCATGTCTGCGGTGGGTGTGCCTGCCTTACGGTGCGCGCCTGCCTGCGGTGCCCTTGTCTGTGGGGAGCCCGTCCGTGCGGTGGCTGTCTTCCGCTCTGAGCCTGCGTAGGGGCCCGCGTTCGAGTCGTCTGGCGCTGTGCTCGCGTCTACGACGCCCTCATCCGTGGGGCTCTGCGGTGGTCGTTTTCGTCTTGCGGCCGCGTGTGTCTGCGTTTGGGTGGTCTGGTGTCGAGCGCACGTTTGCGACGCCCTCGCGCCTGTGGGGTTCGTGTCCGTGCGGTGGCCGTCTTTCGCCCTGGGCCTGCGTCAGGGCCTGTGCTGCGCCTATGTGGCGTGCCGTGGTGTACGGCGCGGCCACTGGCAAGGTCGCCCGCGTGCCTGTGCTGCGCCTACTTACCGTGCCGTGTCTACCGTGCTGTGCTGTGTCTACGTGGTGCCGTGCTGTGTCTATGTGCCATGCCGTGTCTACGTGCCGTGCTGCGCCTGCCTGAGCCGGACTTACCGCGAGCTGAGTCGATGTCTGCGCGGACTTGCGCTTGTCAGCGTTGTGGTGCTGTGAGTCTCGTGCTTGCGGTGCACGTTCTGTGCGATGCGTCCGTGCCGTGCCGTCGCGCTCGTGCTGTGTGGCGTTGGTACCTCGTTGGTACCTGAGCCGCGTACAGATCACGTCCGGGATGTCCGCGCGTGGCTTCATGCCGCATCCAGCCGCGTCTACGCGAGAACCCCCGCCCGGACGGTGTCATCACGTCCAGGCGAGGGTTCTCGTTGATCGAATCGCGGCCCCGAGAGGATTCGAACCTCCGACACACGGTTTAGGAAACCGTTGCTCTATCCCCTGAGCTACGGGGCCTCGTCGCTGCCAGAGCCTACTGGACCGGCGGCCGCCACGTCTCCTCCACGGTGATCGTCCCGTGAACATTCCGCGACACCGCTCGGGACCTCACCCTCGCGACCTCGCTAGGTTACCGCTTCTCGCCGACCACCGCTCTCCCGATCCCCTCATACCGCCACCCGCCTTCCCTCCACCGGACTCCCCGGCCGACAGGTCCCACAGAACGACGTTCGGACGCGTGCCCGCCCTCAGAGCCGCCCCGGCACGCCTCCAACGACGACTCAGCCCCTCGCCAAAGCCGATCCACGAGCACTTGTTCGGTAAAGAGATAAGTCAAAATGCCCGACTACATACCGATTCCGATCCAGCACCTTCGCTGATCACTGATTGCGAGACCTCGGCCACGCAAGGTATGGCC
>JAFACJ010000526.1 GCA_023425615.1 Actinomycetes bacterium | reverse complement strand
GGCCGGCGGCGAGCCCGGTGCGCCAGGGCAGCCCGCCGACGCCGACCGGGTCCAGCACCCAGGGGGTCCCCTTCTCCCGCCCGGAGCGCGCCGCCTCCTCGAACGCCTCGGCCTGGAAGTCGGTCGGGGTGCCGAGGTTGATCAGGACGCCCCCGGCGATCCCGGCGAAGAACGCGGCCTCGTGCGGGTTGTCGATGACGGCGTTGGTGGCTCCGGCGGCCAGGAGCACATTGGTGAGGAAGTTGGCGGACACGATGTTCGTGAGCGACTGGACGAGCGGGACGGTCTCCCGCAGCCTCTCCAGCGCGACGGCCGCGGTCTCGGCGGAGGGCGTGACGGCGGCGGAGACGGCGGTGGCGGTCATGGAAGGTTCCCTTCGGTCGGGAAGGCAGGAGGGGTCATGAGAAGACAAGAGGCAGGGACGGGTCGGCGCTCCACTCCTCCAGGGAGCCGTCGTAGACGCGCACGTTCCGGTGGCCGCCGAGAACGAGGCCGAGGGCGGTGAGGCACGCCGAGACACCACCGCCGCAGTACACGACGACGGGCGCGTCCGGACCTCCGGCGACGGGCCGCAGCGCGGCGGAGAGACCGGCGCCGGACAGCACGGTGCCCTCGGGGGAGAGCACGGTCTTGGCCGGGAGGCCGACGCTGCCGGGGATGTACCCGCGGCGGCTGTAGCGGGTCGGCACGGTACCGGCGAGGTAGTCGGCGCTGAGCGCGCACACGAGCAGGCCGGGGCTCCGTCCGAGGCTGATGTCCTCGACCTCGGCGCGGCCGACCCACAGGCCGCGGCTCTCACCCGGTTCGGGCAGCCGCCCGGCGGGACGTGCCGGTTCCTCACCCGAGGCGACGGGCCCCCGCCAGGCGGGCAGCCCTCCGTCCAGGATCCGCGCGTCGAAGCCCGCGTCCCGCAGCGTCCACCAGGCCCGCGCCGCCCATTGCAGGGAACCGGAGTCGTACAGGACGACGGGGAGGCCGGGAACCGCGCCGAGCCCGGCGAGCTGCGCGGCGACCTGGGCGGGGGAGGGGCTGCCGAAGTGGTAGGGCGCGGCCGGGTCGGCGAAGACCGTCCGCAGGTCCACGTGCGCCGAACCGGGGATATGCCGGTCGAGCCAGAGCTCCCGCCCGGAGCCCGACCGGTAGTCGCCGTCGAACTCGGGCGCGGCCAGCTGAACCGTCACATCGAGGACGAGGGCGTCGCCGGTGGCGGCCAGCTCGGCCGCGGAGATCAACGCCTGCACTCCGAAAGCTCCTCTTCCGTATCGGCGTGTCGACACGTGTCGACACCCGTCTCCATAAGACTACACAGTTGGTAGGATTAGTCGAAATCAGCACGGAGGCACGCTTGACCGAGACGACCACCCCCGCCGACCGCCTCACCCACTACCGGCGCCTGCGCCAGGACATCCTGGACGGCGCGTTCCCCCACGACTCCCCGCTCCTGGAGACCGCGCTCGGCGCCCGCTACGGAACCTCACGCGCGCCGATCCGCGAGGCGCTCACCCTGCTGGAACACGACGGCCTGATCGAACGCGCCGTCCGCGGCTACCGCATACGGGCCGGCCGCCCCGAAGACGTCGTGGAGATCTACGAGGCGAGGATCGCCCTGGAAGCCGAGGCCGCCGCGGCCGCCGCGCTCCGCCACACCGAACTCGACATGGCACGCCTCTCCCGGCAGCACGACCTGTGCTGCACGGCACCGGACGACGCCACGGCACGTGCCGGAAACTTCCGCTTCCACGAGGCCCTGTGGAAGGCCGCCCACAACACGACCATCGCGTCACTGCTGGAACGGCTCACCACCCGCCTTCGCATCTACGACAGCGGCCCTCCCGCCTCCTACGGCGACCCCGCCCTGCTCAACACCGAACACGAACGAATCATGAACGCCCTCCGCACCCACGACCCAGAGCGCGCAAGAACCGAGATGCGCACCCACCTCCAGCGCAGCCTGGAACTACGCATCCAGTCCTTCGTCACCGAGACCTGACCCCGGACCGCGATTCAGTCCAGGCAGAATTCGTTGCCCTCGGGGTCGGCCATCATGATGGAGCCGGCGCTCAGCGGGGGAGTGGGCTCGTAGCGGTGTATCCGTGTCGCTCCCAGGGCGATGAGGCGGTCGCATTCGGCCTCCAGGGCGGCCATGCGCTCTTCTCCTTGGAGGCCGGGGGCCGCGCGGACGTCGAGGTGGACGCGGTTCTTGGCGGTCTTGCCCTCCGGGACCCGCTGGAAGAACAGCCGGGGGCCTCGCCCGTCCGGGTCCTCGATGGCCGATCTCGTGTCGCGCTGGTCTTCCGGTACGCCGATCCGGGCGAGGAAGTCGTCCCACGCGGCCAGCGGGTCGGCGTTCTCGGGCAGGTCGATCCCGGGCGGGCCGGGGTGGACGTAGCCCAGGACGTCGCGCCAGAAGGCCGACAGCGCTCGTGGGTCGTGGGCGTCGAAGGTGATCTGGACGTGGCGGCTCATGGGTCGCTCCCTTCGTGTGCGGGGGCAGGTGGGGTCCTGCACCCATGGGGCCACTGTGGCAGCTCTAGCGGACAGGATCGTTCCGCTATCTCTGGCAGGGTGGGTCCATGGACGTGGCGAGCGGTGACGGGCTGGGGACGACGGAGCGGGTGCTCACCTTGCTCGGGTTGCTGCAGCAGCGTCAGGTGTGGACGGGTTCCGAGCTCGCCGACCGGCTCGGGGTCACGCCGCGCACGGTGCGGCGTGATGTCGAGCGGCTGCGTGCGCTCGGCTATCCGGTGCATGCCGACCACGGGGTCGGGGGCGGCTACCGGCTCGGTCCGGGGCAGGAACTGCCGCCGCTGCTTCTCGACGACGAGGAGGCGATCGCCACCGCCGTCTCGTTGCTCGCCGGCGCCGGCGCCAGTGCTGGAGCCGATGCGGGGG
>JAFACJ010000469.1 GCA_023425615.1 Actinomycetes bacterium | reverse complement strand
GCCGGGACCCGCCGAGCCCGCCGAACTCGCGGAGATCCTGGAACTCGCGTCACGGCTGGCGGCGGCACCGGACTCCGAGGCCGCCGCGCGGCAGCCGGCCCTCCACCGGCTGCGGCTGCACCTGCTGCGCGAGGGCAGGCTCGCCGACCTGGTGGAACTGCTGGCGTCCCAGGGGCCCGACGGGGAGATGACGCCGCCGCTGGTACGCCGCGACCGGCGCTGGTACGCCCGGTACCCGTTCGCCGAGACGGTGCCCGACGAACTGTGCGACGTCACCGACGAATTCGAGATGGCGGCAAGGGTCGACCGTGCCGCCTGGACCGGGGACATCCTGGACCTGGAAGGCCACGCCTACATCCGGCATCTGGAGGCCGAGCCGTCGCGGATCCGGCTGTGGCTGCGGCCGGTGGGCAGGTTCGGGCGGGTACGGGTGCCGCTGGAACGGGTCGAGCGCCACGACGTCACCGCCGACTCCGGCCAGGACCTCGTCAGCTACGACGGCTCGGGGTTCCGCGCCAGGATCCCCGCCTCCGCGCTGAAGGTCCTCGGCCGGTTCCGGCCCGCCGACTGGGAACTGCACGTGGAGGTGGCCAACCAGGGGGTGCGGCTGCGGCGCACGCTGGGCGTGCCGCGCTCGTCGGTACAGAAGTGGCCGACCGCAGTGCGGGTGGACCGCGGCTCGTCCGTGCTGCGGGTCGAGGCCGCCGAAGAAGAGGGCGAGTACCTGCTGCGGGTGCGCCCCCAGGAGGCGACACTGCTGGCGCACCGGCTGGAGGACGGCAGGCTCGTGCTGGAGGGCACCCTGGCCAAGGAGCCGTCAGGGCCGGTCACGGCGGTGGCGGCGCGCAAGGAGCGCAAGGTGCGGGTGCCCGCCGAGATCCTGGGGCTGCGGTTCCGTGTCGCGCTGCCGCTCGCCGAGCTGACCGGCCTGCCGGGCGGAGCGGGCGCGGCCTGGGGGATCCGGCTGGGCGGGCTGCGCGTGCACAGCCAGTGCGCCGACGGCTCCTACCCCTCACCCGGCGGGGAACTGGTGGTGAGCCGGACCAGGCACGGCGTGCTGCGGCTCGCCGAACGCCGCCCCCGGCCGGTGGTGCGGAACCTGACGTGGGCGGACGACGAGCTGCTGGAGATCACCGGGAGCTTCCTCGGGGAGCCGCGCCCGCCGTCACTCGTGCTCCGGCACCGCAGGACGGGCCAGGAGCACCGGGTGCCGCTGGAGTGGCGGGACGAGGTCTTCACCGCCCGGCTGCCGCCCCGCCGTATGCCGCACCCGGACGGGGACGCGATGCTGACCGGCGGCCGGTGGACCCTGCACGTGGCCGGGGAAGCGGTCCTGGTGTCACGCGACGTCCTGCGCGTGCTCCCCGCGCCGCACGTGTGCGGCTGGCACGAGTACGCGCCGGCCGTCTACCGCGTGGACGCGCTCGAACTGCACGTGAAGGCGGGGCCGCGCGGCGAGGAGCGCGGAAAGTACGCGCGGAGCGTCCTGCTGCGGACGGTCTACCAGCGGCGGCGCTCCCTGCCCGTCCGCGACCTGGCGCTCTTCGACTCCCACCGGGGACGGCAGTACTCCTGCAACCCGCGCGGCGTCTTCGAGGAACTGCGCCGCCGCGCGCCCGGCTACGAGTGCGTGTGGGTGACGGCGGACGGACGGTTCCCCGCCCCCGAGGGGGCACGGCTCGTCCTGGTGGGCAGCAGGGAGCACTTCGAGGCGCTCGCCGCCGCCCGGTACGTCTTCGGGAACTGCGCGCAGGACCCCTGGTACGCCAAGACCCCGGGCCAGACGTACGTGCAGGGCTGGCACGGCACCCCGTTCGAGACGCCTTCCGAGCAGTCCGCGGCCCCGGACTGGCGGGCGCACGACGTCCCGCAGTGGGACCTGCTGCTGGCCCAGAACACCCACTCCGAGGAGGTCTTCCGGAGGACGTTCGGCTACGGGGGCGAGATCCTCGTCCTCGGCCATCCGCGCACCGACCCGCTGCACCGTCCCGACGCTGCCCTCGCCGCCGCGCGGCTCCGCCGTGCCCTCGACCTCCCCGAGGACGTCCGGGTCGTCCTGTACGCCCCGACACCGGCCGCGGAGACCATGGCTCCCTTCACCCGGCCGGAATCCCTCCGCCTGGAGCCCGACCTGCCGCGGATCGCCGCCGAACTGGGCCGAGGACAGGTGATCCTCACCCGCGTCAGAGCGCGCATCCCCGCGCTGCCCGGCGCCGCCAGGGTCATCGACGTGACGACCTGGCCGAGCATCACCGACCTCCTCCTGGTCGCCGACCTCCTGGTGACCGACTCCTTCTCGGCGCTGGTCGACTTCGCCGCCACGGGCCGCCCGGCCCTCTCCCTGTCCACGGCCCTGAACGCCCTGACCCCGGCCCCGGCGGTGACCTCGGTGCACGAGGCACTGGACGCGCTGCTCCAGCCGCACCCGCAGAGCGACAGCCACCGCGCCTTCACCGCCCGCTTCTGCCCGCACGAGGACGGCCACGCCGCCGCCCGCCTCCTGGACCACCTCGGCCTACAC
>JAFACJ010000407.1 GCA_023425615.1 Actinomycetes bacterium | reverse complement strand
CGTAGAAGCCGTCGGACTCGATGCGCTCACCGCCGAAGACCAGACGCCCGGCCTTCTCCGCGACGGCCTTCTCGATCGCCCCCTGGACCCGGTCGCGCGCGGTGGCGTTGATCAGCGGGCCGATGTAGGTGGCTGGGTCGAGGGGGTCCCCGACCGGCAGCATCGACACGACGCCCGCCACCTGCTCCACGACGTCGTCGTAGATGGAGCGCTCGACCAGCAGACGCGTCGGGAGCGCGCAGCCCTGGCCCGAGTTGCTCATGGAGAACGCGGCGCAGTACGGGATGACGGACTCGAGGTCGGCGTCGGCGAACAGCAGGTTCGCTGACTTGCCGCCCAGCTCGAAGACCACCGGCTTGAGGCTGCGCGCCGCCGAGGCCATGATGTGCCGCGCGGTGTTCGGGCCGCCCGTGAAGGAGATCTTGTCGATGCCCGGGTGGGTCACCAGCGCCTCTCCGGCGTCGCCGAGGCCGGTGACGATGTTGATCACGCCGTCGGGGATGCCCGCCTGCCGTGCCAGGTCGGCGAACAGCATGGCGGAGAACGGGGTGCTCTCGGCGGGCTTGACCACCACGGTGTTGCCCGCCGCCAGCGACGGCGGCACCTTCATCGCCAGCGACAGCGCCGGGGAGTTCCAGGTGATGATGTGGCCGATCACGCCGTACGGCTCGGCGATCGTGTACTCCACGTGCTCGTTCGGGCTGTAGGCCGCGCCGACCGTGCCCTCGATCTTGTCCGCCCAGCCGGCGTAGTACTCGGTCCACTCCGCGACGTGCGGGCCGACGTTCTCGGCCCACCCGCCGATGCAGACCCCGTTCTCCAGCGGGCAGATCGCGGCGAAGAGGGGGATGTTCTCGCGGATCAGGTCCGCGAACCGGGTGAGGAGGCGGCGCCGCTCGGCGGGGCGCATCGGCCCCCACACCTCCTCGAACGCGCGCCGGGCCGCCTTCACCGCCAGGTCGACCTCCTCCGCCCCCGCGAGCGGGACGCTCACCTGCTCCAGGCCGGTGGCCGGGTTGACGTGCCCGTAGACACCCCCGCTCCCCTCGAAGACGTCCTCGCCTCCGATGATCAGCCGCGGCTTCGGCAGGTCCTCGGCCGCCTTGCGCTGGTGCAACGCGACATCGACGGTGACCATTGTCCCTCCAGGAATATTTGTCTTATTTATCTGCATGGCGAGACGTCAGGCGGGCTGAAAGGTCAGCGGCAGGTGCTTGGCCATGCGGACGGCGATGTTGTCGTACGCGAGCGAGTCCCCCGGGGTGATCCCGTACTCCGGGATGAGCCGGTGGAATTCCTCCAGGGCCAGCCGCAGCTCCAGACGTGCGAGGTGCGAGCCCAGGCAGCGGTGGGTGCCGCTCGCGAAGGCGATGTGCGTGTGCCGGGGACGGCGGATGTCCACGCGGAGCGGGTCGGGCATCTCCCTCTCGTCGACGTTCGCCGCGGCCCAGACCGCGTGGATGGCCTCGCCCTCCTTGATGACGAGTCCATCACCGAGGTCTATGTCCGCCGTGGCGTACCGGATGCCCGACGGCACCGGCGACTCGAAGCGCAGCAGTTCCTCGACCGCGCCCGGGATGAGGGAGGGGTCCCCCGCGATGAGCCGGCGCTCCTCGGGGTGCCGCGCGAGCCAGGCGAACACGCACGACATCGAGGCCGTGACCGTGTCCAGCCCGGCGAACATGAACAGGAACATGATGTTCAGCAGGTCGGAGTCGGGCAGCGGCTCCCCGTCGATCTCGGCGGCCAGCAACGCGCCGATCACATCGTCGCGCGGCTCCTCCGCCCTGCGCCTCGCCAGGTACTCCGCGAAGTAGCCGTACAGCCGGGCGCCCGCCGCCTGCATGTTGGCCTCCATCTCCTCAAGGGTGTCGCCCTCGGGGTGGATGACGCCGTCCTTGAACTCCAGGAAGAAGTCGAGATCCTCCACCGGCGCGCCGACGAGGCGGAGGAAGGTCAGGCAGGGCAGGGGCACGCAGAACTCCGAGTAGAGCTCGACCTCGCCCTTGGCGGCGAATCCGGTGATGAGCTCCCTCGCCAGGGTGCGAACCGCGTCCTCCAGCAGCTTGACCTGTTTGGGCGCGAACAGCGGGTCCAGCAGGCGGCGCCACTTCACGTGCGCCTCCCCGTCGATCTCCAGGGGGATGAGCGGCAGGTCCGTGGCGAAGGTCCCTCCGCGTCCGCCGTTGCCCAGGACCGCCGGGTGGCGGTTGATCCTGGTGATGTCACCGTGCCGGTAGAGGTGGACCGCGCCGTCCACCCGCTCGAACCGGAGCTCGGCCTTGTCGGAGTAGAACTGCTGCGGGCTGGACATCTCACGCACGGTCGACATCAGAGTCGACAGCCTCGTGTCGAATCTTTCCGAAAGCATGGCGCTACCTCGACAGTCCGGTTTGTCGGTGGATGGCGTTGGTTCTCTTGCTCGTTCAGCCGAAGAGCACGCGCGGATCGTCGCTACCGCAGGCGCAGCGTTCGGTCACGACGCTTCCCGCCACCTCCAGGACCGTCTCCGCCGGTCCGATCGCCCGCTCACCCGCAGCCGCCACCACCAGGCCGCCGTCCCGCGCGGCCACCTTCCACTCCGCGCCGTTGACATGCGCGCCGGCACGCTCGGAGCACTCGATGGCCAAGGCCGGCCCGAGCGAGGAGATGACCCCCGCGGACACACCCGCTCCCCGCAGCCGCTCGGCCGCCTCAGGCCGGGCCAAGACGACCGGTGTACCACCGAAGAAGTCCCCGAGGTCGACCTGACCGCTCAGCCCATCGACGGTCTCAAGAGAGAGCCCGATCACCGCGTGGGGGTTCAACTCGCGGTGGAAGACCCTGATACGGGCATGATCCCAGCCCAGGGCCTCCGCGATGCCGTACACCGCTCCGAGGTCGCGCAGAGCCTCGATGACCGGCTGGAACCAGGGGCCTTCATAGCAGTAGAAACTCAGCAGAGCGTGGCGGCCGCGCTCGAGGCCGAGGTCCCGCAGCCGTTCCCTCGCCCATGCAGCGTCACGGGCCAGGTCGTCCCAGGTGACCTCGTACTCGGTGAGACCTCCGCTCATCCCGTTGCCGGGAACGAGGTAGGCGGTGTCCGGGCGCTCGAGCATGCCGGCACGAGCGAGCGTCTCCTTGCGCGTCATTACTTCTTCACCACTCTCGGGAACTTCGCGACGCTGCGCACGGTACTCATGAGGTCCTCCTCAGTGAACAAATCCAGGTCCGCCTCGACACCGGTCCGCTCGGCGACACCCTT
>JAFACJ010000392.1 GCA_023425615.1 Actinomycetes bacterium | reverse complement strand
ATCTCGGCGAGCTCGCGGCGCGAGGCCGGGTCGAGGTTGGACGACGGCTCGTCCAGCACCAGGATCTCCGGCTCCATGGCCAGGACCGTCGCCACCGCCACCCGGCGGCGCTGCCCGAAGCTCAGGTGCTGGGGGGCGCGGTCGGCGGCGTGCGCCATGCCCACCCGCTCCAGCGCCGCGGCGACACGGCGCTCCAGTTCGGCGCCGCGCAGGCCGAGGTTGGCGGGGCCGAACGCCACGTCCTCCCGGACGGTGGGCATGAAGAGCTGGTCGTCGGGGTCCTGGAAGACCACGCCGACCCGGCGGCGGATCTCCTTCAGCCCCTTCTTGTCGCGCGGGTCGCCCTCCAGGCCGCCGACCCGCACCGTTCCCGCGCCGCCGTGCAGGATCCCGTTCAGGTGCAGGACGAACGTCGTCTTGCCGGCGCCGTTGGGGCCCAGCAGCGCCACCCGCTCGCCCCTGCCGATCTCGACGTCCACGCCGAAGAGCGCCTGGGTTCCGTCCGGATAGGCATAGGCCAGCCCGCTGACCTTCAAAGAAGCGTCCACTGTGCCATCCAAGCAGCCAGCGCGACCGCCGCCGCCGCCGCGGGCAGGACGGCGCTGGCCGCCCACTGGGCGCCGGAGGCGCCGACCCGGTCCAGGACGGGCATGCGCCCGTCGTAGCCGCGGCTGACCATCGCCAGGTAGACCCGCTCGCCGCGCTCGAAGCAGCGCAGGAACAGCGAGCCGAGGGAGCGGGCCAGGACCCGCGCGTCGCGCAGGTCGCGGGCCTCGAAGCCGCGGGCGGCGCGCGCCGTCCTCATCCGCCGCATCTCCGCCACCACGACATCGCCGTAGCGCAACATGAAAGTGGCGATCTGGGTGAGCAGCGGCGGCACCCGCAGCCGCTCGACGCCCAGCAGCAGCGCCCTGGGCTCGGTGGTGGAGGCCAGCAGGATCGAGGCCAGCACGCCCAGGGTGCCCTTGGCCAGGATGTTCCAGGCGCCCCACAGGCCGCTCTGGCTGACCGCCACGCCCAGCACCTCCGTACGCGGCCCGGAGGCGATGAAGGGCAGCAGGAGCGCGAACGCCACGAACGGGACCTCGATCACCACCCGCCGGACCAGGAACCCCCAGGGCACCGCGGCGCAGGCGGCGACGCCCGCGAGCAGGAGCGCGTAGAGGGCGAAGGCCCACATCTGCTCGCGGGGCGTGGCGACGACCGCCAGCACGAAGCCGACCGTGGCGAGGATCTTGCAGTGCGGGGGCAGCAGGTGCACCGGCGAGGCACCCCGCCGGTACAGCACGTGCGCGTGTCCCGCCCCCATCTCAGGCGTGCGCCTTCTCCCGGCGCCGCAGGCCCCAGAACAGGCCGGTGCCGGCGACCAGCACCACGCCCACTCCGATGACGCCCGCGAGGCCGACGGACGCGCGCTCGTCGTCCACGCCCTTCACGCCGTAGTCGGCGAGGGGCGAGTCGCCCAGCCGGTGGTCCTCCTCCTTGGCGTTGATGCCCTTGTCCTGCGCCACCTTCTCCAGGCCGTCGGGGCTGGAGCTGGCGTAGTAGCTGACGATCCCGGCCAGGACGGCGGCGACCAGCACGCCGACGGCCAGCAGACGCTTCAGGCTCATCACGCCGTCGCCTCCTCGGTCAGGTTCCCGTTCGGCGCCGGCCGCAGCGGCCGCGCCAGGCCGCGGGCGCCGTAGACCAGGTCGGGCCGCACGGCCAGCACGCTGGAGACGGTCAGCGCGGTGATCAGCCCCTCGCCGACGCCGATGAGGAGGTGGACGCCGACCATGGCCGGGATGACCGTGGACAGCGGCACGTCGGTGGTGCCGCCGACGGCGTAGAAGCCGACGAAGGCGAGGGCGGCCGCGGGCACCGAGACCAGCGCGGCCGCGAACGCGGCGGCGGTCGCGCTCGGGCGGGTGCGGGGCAGCACCCGGACCAGCAGCCGGAACACCCCGTAGCCGATCAGGGACGTGACGATCGCCATGGTCGTGATGTTGACGCCCAGCGCGGTGACACCGCCGTCGGCGAAGATCAGCGCCTGGGCCAGCAGGACCACCGAGACCACCAGGATCCCGGTGCACGGGCCGACCAGGATGGCGGCCAGCGCCCCGCCCAGCAGATGGCCGCTGGTGCCTCCGGCGACGGGGAAGTTGAGCATCTGGGCGGCGAAGACGAAGGCGGCGGTGAGCCCGGCCAGCGGAGCGGTGAGATCGTCCAGCTCGCGGCGCGCACCGCGCAGCGAGACGGCCACCCCCGCGGCGGCGACCACCCCCGCGGCCACCGACACCGGGGCGTCGATGAACCCGTCGGGAACGTGCACGGTGTGGTTCCTCCCTGCCTATAGGACTTTGCCGTTATTTTGGAACCTGCCAAGAGTAATTGCAAGACGCTCGCAACAGCAAAAGAGGAGCGGCGGCCGGGGAATAAGGGTGAGGTCGATTGCCACCCTCCACGCGATTCCCTCGGTACAGTGGCGGGCGACATGCTTCAGCGCCTGGTTCACCTGCTCCCGCCGAAGGTACGTGCCCAGCTGAGGCGCGTGCCCTTCCTGGTGACCCTTTACCGCTGGCTGAGACGGGGGCGCTTCCGCGAGCGCTACCTCTTCGCCGGGCTCACCCTCGTCTCGCTCCTCATGTGCCTGGGCACCACCCTCGTCTCCCAGCAGTGGTTCCCGCCCAGCGGCCTGGTGCTCATCGTCCTGGCCGGCGGCCTGGTGCTGCGGGTGCGCGCCTTCATCGCGCTGCTCGTCGTGGTCGCGACGGTCCTCAGCATCGACTCGCTCGTCCTGGACCGCGGCTTCTCCCCCGGCACCGTGATCACCCTGGCGCTGACCACCCTGCTCGGCCTGTCCCTGTCGCGCACCCGCCAGCAGCTGGGCGTCCAGGGCCTGCGCGGCGAGTCGATGCTGCTGGAGCTGCGCGACCGGCTCAACCGGCAGGGCCAGATCCCGGCGCTGCCCCAGGGCTGGGACAGCAAGGTGGAGCTGGCCCAGGCCGGCGGCTCCTCCTTCGGCGGCGACTTCGTCGTCTCCTGCCGGCACCGCTCGACCGACGGCGAGCGCGACCTGCTCGAAGTGGCGCTGGTCGACGTCTCGGGCAAGGGCATCGAGGCGGGGACCAGGGCGCTCATGCTCTCCGGCGCCTTCGGCGGGCTCCTGGGCTCCGTCCACCCCGAGGGCTTCCTCTCGGCGTGCAACAACTACCTCCACCGGCAGCGCTGGGACGAGGGGTTCGTCACCGCGGTCCATGTCGTCATCGACCTGGAGACCGGGGAGTACACCGTCGAGTCCGCCGGGCATCCCCCCGCCGTCAAGTTCGCCTCGGCCAGCGGCACCTGGCAGGTGGGCACGGCCAAGGGCGTGGTGCTCGGCGTCGTCCCCGACCTCAAGTGCGAGCCCGAGTCCGGCAGGCTGGGCCCCGGCGACGCGCTCATGCTCTACACCGACGGCCTGGTGGAGACGCCGGGCCGGGATCTGGACGCGGGCATCGACGCCCTGCTGGGCGAGGCCGAGCGGCTGATCCCGCGCGGGTTCCGGCAGGGCGCCAGGGAGATCGTCCAGTCCCTCTCCGCGGCACATGACGACGACTGCGCGCTGGTGCTGCTCTGGCGGAGATGAACCGCCCACCCCGCTCAGGCCACAACCGGTCGCCGTGGTAAGGGTGAATCTACCCGTTGGTAAATGTTGTCAATCCGCCCGGAGAGGCAAGAAAACTGTTAACCGGACACCCCTAGGCGACCGTCCACGGGCCTGGTTACGCTGCGCGCAGAGGATCATGTACGTGGGACCGGTGCCGACGATGAGAAGTCCGTTTCCCAGGAGGGGTTGAGCTATGGCCATGATCGACCGTGGCGAGACCGACGGCACCCGCGGGCAGCCGCCGGAGACCGAGCCGGACCGCGACTTCGACTACCGAGAGCTGCTCGCCCGCCCCGACGTGCGCCGATGGCTGCTGCGCATCGGCGTGGCGATCGTCATCGGGCTGCTGTTCGCGATCGTCTTCCACCCGCGCATCGGGCTGACCGCGGCGATCGTCGCGGTGATCGTCGACACCGTCCGCAAGGCGCGGTCCGGCGACGGCGGCCACCGAGCGTCACCGGCCGAGCGCAAGACCGCCAAGCAGCTCGGCGGCCTCGGCAAGAAGGGCTGGCGGGTCCTGCACGCCCGCTCCATCCCGCGCGACGCCGACGGGGTCAGCGACGGGCAGATCGACCACCTGGTCATCGGGCCGACCGGGGTCTTCGCGATCGACTCCGAGGCCTGGGACAAACGGCTGCCCGTCCGCACCCTGTCGCACATGCGGCTGTTCCACGGCCCCTTCGAGAAGAAGGACCGGCTGGATGAGGCGCGCTGGGAGGCCAACCAGGCGAGCAGGCTGCTCAGCCTGGCACTGGGCCAGGAGATCCCGGTGCAGCCCTCGGTGGCGATCTACGGGCCGCCCATCCCCTGGCGGGTGATGACCGTGCGGAACGTGGACGTCTACTCCGGGAGCAAGGCCAAGGCCTACCTGCGCAAGCGACCCGAGGTCCTCTCCCCCGAGGAGGTGGAGCGGATCGCCGACGCCGCCGAGCGCGTCCTCCCGTCGAAGTTCGACTGAGCCTCGGCGCCCCGCCAGAGCAGCCGGGGTGCCGTCGTTCGGTAGGCTGGCGTCACCGACTTCCTTCGTGCCGCCCCCTACCCGGGGCCACCCACCTCCAGATCCACGGTTGGGAGAGTCCCTTCATGCCTGCGCTCAGGTCTCGTACCGTCACCCACGGCCGGAACATGGCCGGCGCGCGCGCCCTGCTGCGCGCCACCGGCGTCGCCCGTGAGGACTTCGGCAAGCCGATCGTCGCGATCGCCAACAGCTTCACCCAGTTCGTGCCCGGCCATGTGCACCTGCGCGAGGTCGGCCAGGTCGTGGCCGACGCGGTGCGCGAGGCCGGCGGCGTCCCGCGCGAGTTCAACACCATCGCGGTCGACGACGGCATCGCCATGGGCCACGGCGGCATGCTCTACTCGCTGCCCTCCCGCGAGCTGATCGCCGACGCCGTGGAGTACATGGTCCAGGCGCACTGCGCCGACGCGCTGATCTGCCTGTCGAACTGCGACAAGATCACCCCGGGTATGCTCATCGCCGCGCTGCGCCTGAACATCCCCACCGTCTTCGTCTCCGGCGGCCCGATGGAGGCCGGCAAGGTCACCGTCGTCGACGGCACCGCCAAGACCGTGCGCAAGCTCGACCTCATCGACCCGATGATCGCCGCTGCCGACGAGTCGGTCTCCCAGGCCGACCTCGATGAGATGGAGGAGAACGCCTGCCCGACCTGCGGTTCGTGCTCGGGCATGTTCACCGCCAACTCCATGAACTGCCTCACCGAGGCCCTGGGCCTGGCGCTGCCGGGCAACGGCACCACGCTGGCCACCCACGCCGCCCGCAAGGCGCTCTTCCAGGAGGCCGGGCGCGTGATCATGGACATCTCCCGGCGCTACTACGAGCAGGACGACGAGTCGGTCCTGCCGCTGTCGATCGCCACCCGCGACGCCTTCGAGAACGCGATGGCCCTGGACGTGGCCATGGGCGGCTCCACCAACACCATCCTGCACCTGCTGGCCGCGGCCCGCGAGGCGCGCGTCGACTTCGGCCTGAAGGAGATCGACGAGCTCTCCCGCCGCGTCCCCTGCATCTGCAAGGTCGCGCCCGCCACCGCCAAGTACCACGTCGAGGACGTGCACCGGGCCGGCGGCATCCCCGCCCTGCTGGGCGAGCTGGACCGGGCCGGGCTGCTGCACCGCGACGTCCACA
>JAFACJ010000281.1 GCA_023425615.1 Actinomycetes bacterium | reverse complement strand
TCCGGGACGGTCGGGCTGCTCCTGACGGTCCGCGGCCTGGCGTCGATGGGGTCGCGTTTCTTCCTCGGCCGCCTCTCCGCCCGGCTGGGACGCCGCCGCCTCCTCGTCCTCAGCACGGCCGCCGCTGCCGCCGCGATGGCGGTACTGCCGCTGCCCCTGGCACTGCCGGCGCTCGTCGTCGTCATGGTCGTCGCCGGTCTCGGCCTCGGCGTCGGCCAGCCGCTCACCATGTCGTGGCTGGCGGAGGCCGCGCCGCCCGGCCTGCGCGGCAGGGCCATGGCGCTGCGCCTCCTCGGCAACCGGACGGGCCAGATCGTCATCCCCAGCGCCGCGGGACTCCTCGCCGCGGGCACCGGTGTCGCCGGTGTCCTCTACGCCACCTCCGCGGCCCTGGCCTGGGCGTCGCTCTCGTCCCGCTCCCTGCCCGCGGAGGCGGCGCCCGTCGAGGCGGCGGCGGTACGGGACGGCTGACGGCCGCGCGTCAGGGGAGCGGCTCGATCTCCAGGCCGGGGATCATGGAGCGGAGCAGGACGCCGCGGTTGGTGAGGATGGGCCAGGAGCGGCGGGCGGCGACCTCGGCGACATGCGCCGCGCAGACGTCGCCGCCGGCTCCGGCTGCCTCCAGGATCTCACCGACGGGGCCCGCGTGGGGCAGGGCGAGCGGCTCGACCACGGCGTGACCGAGCTGGACGAGGACCGCGAGGTTGGACCTGCCCTTGTCCGACAGCAGCGACCACGCCTCGGCCAGCGCCGAGCTCGGCACCGCCCAGGTCACCCCCTGGGCGGTCGACCAGCGGACGAACGCCCGCGCGTACTGGGTGCGGCCGAGGGCGAGTTCGATCAGGGCCGAGGTGTCGAGGACCCGGCCGCCCAGGCCGCCGAGGACCCGCAGAGAGGGTTCCGTCACGAGGCACGGCGCCGATGAACGTGGCGGCCGTACTTGGCGTAGATCTGCGCGTCGACGTCGGCCAGCAGCCGTTCGTCGTCGGCCTCGGGGGCGAGCCCGAGCGCCCGCCGCGCCCAGGCGTCGGCGAGCTTCTGCTCGGGGGTGTCCTCGGTGGGGCCCCACAGCTCCTCCAGCGCGGCGAGACCTTCCTCCCGCGTCATCCGCCCCGGCCGCGCACCGTTCAGGTCAGCCATGGCCGGGAGTATACGCCGCGCCCTCCACGCCTCCCCGGCCCTCCCCGAGGGCATCGGAGTAAGTCTTATGTCACCAGGTCACGCGCGGGATGAGCCGGTGGTTCAGAACGCGTTGACGCCGGTCAGGGCACGGCCGATGACGAGTTTCTGGATCTGGCTGGTGCCCTCGTAGAGGGTCATGACGCGGGCGTCGCGGAGCATCTTGCCGACGGGGTACTCATCGATGTAGCCGTAGCCTCCGAACACCTGGAGGGCGTTGTTCGCGGCGCGGACGCACGCCTCGGACGCGAACAGCTTGGCCATCGACGCCTCGGTGGCGAACGGGAGGCCGCGGTCGACGAGGTCGGCGACCCGCCAGGTCAGCAGGCGGGCGGCGGCGACGTCGACGGCGATGTCGGAGAGCAGTTCCTGGACGAGCTGGTGCCCGGCGATGGGCTTGCCGAACTGCTCGCGCTCCCCGGCGTAGCGGACGGCGGCGTCGAGGCAGCCCTGGGCGAGGCCGACGCAGCCGGCCGCGACGGACATGCGCCCCTTGGCCAGGGTGCTCATCGCCAGGCCGAAGCCCTTGCCCTCGGGCCCGAGCAGCGCCGAGGCCGGCACGCGCACGCCGTCGAGGACGAGTTCGGCGGTGGCCTGGCCGCGCAGGCCGAGCTTGCCGCGGATCTCCCGGCGGCCGATCAGGTCCGTCGGCACGAGGAACGCGCTGACGCCGCGCGGCCCCTCGCCGCCCGTCCTGGCGAACACCAGCGCGATGTTCGCCCAGGTGCCGTTGGTGATGAACATCTTCGAGCCGGTGATGACCCACGTGTCGCCGTCACGCACCGCGCGGGTCGCGAGGCTGCCCGCGTCGGAGCCGGTGCCCGGCTCGGTGAGCGCGAAGCAGCCGAGCGCCTCGCCGGAGGCCAGCCGGGGGAGCCAGTGCCGCCTCTGCTCCTCGGTGCCGTGCGCGAGGATCGCCTTGGCGACGAGGCCGAGGGTGACCGAGACGATGCCGCGCACCGCCGAGTCGCCGCGGCCGAGCTCCTCCAGGACCAGGCAGTAGGACAGGTGGTCGCCGCCGGAGCCGCCGTACTCCTCGGGGATCGTCACGCCGAGGAGGCCGAGCTCGCCCATCCGGGGAACGATCCCGCGGTCGACGGACTCGGCGCGGTCCCACGCCGTGGCATGCGGGACCACCTCGCGGTCGACGAACTCCGCCGCCATCGCCCGGACGGCGGTGTGCTCCTGCGACAGCTCCAGGTCCATGGCCCCTCCAGCAAACTAGCGATGGAAGTTTTCTAACAAACTAGCACTGCGAGTTTCCTGGTGGCCAGGGCAGGGTGGCCTCGGGGCGGCTCCGCTCCGGAGAGCGGACATGGCAGGATGTGAGACGCGATGGCCTCCTTGCCGCTCCTCCGAGCACCACTGAGACTGCTGCGCGCGTCGGTCTTCTCGGCCGTGTGCGTACTCCTCACGTGCCTGGGGCACCTGACGGCCTCCGGGGAGTCGCTGTCCGGCGGCAAGGTCGCCGTGGCGTTCGCCGGGACCCTGGGCGTCTCCTTCGCCCTGGCCGGACACGAACGGTCATGGGCGACGATCCTCAGCGGCCTGCTGGGCGGCCAGTTCCTGCTGCACTCGCTGTTCGTCAGCGGAGCCGCGCACCACGCCGACCCCTCGACGGGCCTCGTCGAGGTGCCCGGCAACGGACTCGGCATGACCCTCGCCCACCTGGTCGCCGCCATCGCGTCGGCCTGGTGGCTGCGGCGCGGCGAACGCCACGCCTGGCGGCTGGCACGCCTGGCGGCGAGGACGCTGCTGCGTCCGCTCCGCGCGCTCCCCACCGCACCGGCCGCCGTGGAAGGCGGCACGTGCACCGTCCCGTCCGGGCCCGCCGAGGCGCCGGCGCGGACGGCCCTCCTGCGGCATGTGCTGGTCCTGCGCGGACCCCCGGCCGGTTCCAGGGCGTTCTGACGCCCGACGTCACCCCTGTTCGCAGGGTCTTCTCGCGCGCCCTCCCCTCCGGGACGGGCGCTGAAAGAACGTTCACGGAATCAC
>JAFACJ010000186.1 GCA_023425615.1 Actinomycetes bacterium | reverse complement strand
GACCTGCT
The DNA here is from genome assembly GCA_023425615.1 of Actinomycetes bacterium. Taxonomy (GTDB): domain Bacteria; phylum Actinomycetota; class Actinomycetes; order Streptosporangiales; family Streptosporangiaceae; genus Actinocorallia. Next base: position 2,964 of record JAFACJ010000186.1, on the reverse strand, counting down.
CCCGCGGTTCAGCCACGTCCGTACCTCTCTTCGGCCCGGTAGAACCAGTAGAAACCACCGACGAAGAGCACGACGGCCCAGACGACGGCGTAGAGCCACAGCAGTTGGGGCTGGTCCATGGCCACCCGCGGCTTGGTCTGCTCGACGTAGGAGGGCAGCAGCGCCTGCCGCGCCAGTTCGACGTAGACGAAGCCGGGGTTGGCCTCCAGCAGGTCCTTGATCCAGGGGTGGTCCCGCACGGTCTCGGACTTCTCGGCCAGGCTGCCGATCGCGAAGATCACCCCGGACACGTACAGCCAGGTGCGCAGGACGAACGGCAGCAGCTGGGAGATGTCGCGGGTGAACGCGCCGACCCTGGCCACGATCATGCTCAGTCCGACGTTGAACGTGAGCTGGAGCGCGATGACCGGGATCAGCAGCAGCCAGGTGATCGCGGGGGTGACGCCGAAGGACACCACCAGGATGAGCAGGACGGCGAGGGAGACCAGGAGCTGCTGGAACTCCACCACCGTGTAGGCCAGCGGCAGGGTGGCGCGGGGGAAGTGCAGCGCCCGGATCAGGGGCAGGTGCCCGCCGACGGACTTGGCGCTGGAGGTGACCGACCGCTGGGAGAAGGAGAACACGAACACCCCGGTGACCAGCCAGGGGACGTAGTCGGGGATGTTCTTGTGCTGTCCCAGCAGCAACCCGAAGATGAGGAAGTAGACACCCGCGTTCAGCAACGGGGTGAGTACCTGCCAGACCTGGCCCAGCTTGGACGAGGTGTAGATCGCCGAGCTCTTGGCGGAGGCGAACGTCCAGATGAAGTGCCGACGGTCCCAGACCTTGCTGATGTACTGCCCGAGCCCGGGGCGGGCAGAACTCTGGGTCAGACCGTGTCGAGCGGCGAAGGCAGCCAGTGACTCGCCGGACTTCCCTTGCGGTGCGGGGGGTACGGTGAGACTGCCGGCCGGGCCGCTTGCGGGCCGTTCCGGGTGACTCATGGCGCTGAGCCTATTGCAGGTACAGCCGCGCATGGGACATTCATCGCCATGTGATCCGTTCCTATTCGATCTCTCTTGGGAGCCCCCGCCCGTGATCGATATCCTAGTATGCCGGTAGGTTTATTGGGTTATCTCCGGGGGAACGGGCTCCGCCCCTTCGCGACCAGCCGGTCGAAACGGTCATGCCCGCAGGACCGCCCGGGCATCCCAGGGGACGGTAGCCTTTGGCGCGTGAGTCGAGAAGGTGTAACTCCTCAGTCCGAAGATTTCTCCGCCTGGTACAACGAGATCGTCGTCCAGGCGCAGCTCGCCGACCGCGGCCCGGTGCGCGGCACCATGGTGATCCGGCCGTACGGGTACCGGATCTGGGAGCTGATCCAGGCGGACCTGGACGGCAAGATCAAGGACGCCGGGCACGAGAACGCCTGCTTCCCCCTGTTCATCCCCGAGTCCTACCTCAAGCGCGAGGCCGAGCACGTCGAGGGGTTCTCGCCCGAGCTCGCCGTCGTCACCCACGCCGGCGGCAAGGAGCTGGAGGAGCCGCTGGTCGTGCGGCCGACCTCCGAGACCGTCATCGGCGAGTACATGGCCAAGTGGATCGACTCACACCGCGATCTGCCGCTGCTGCTCAACCAGTGGGCCAACGTGGTGCGCTGGGAGATGCGCCCGCGCCTGTTCCTGCGCACCACCGAGTTCCTCTGGCAGGAGGGCCACACCGCGCACCTCGACGAGGACGACGCCATGCGCGAGACCCTCTGGGCCCTGGACGCCTACGAGAAGGTCGCGCGCGACCTGGCGGCCATGCCGGTCGTCCCGGGTGAGAAGACACCCGGCGAGCGGTTCGCGGGCGCCGTGCGCACCTACACCGTCGAGGGCATGATGCGCGACGGCCGCGCCCTGCAGGCAGGCACGTCCCACTACCTGGGCACCAACTTCGCCAAGGCGTTCGAGATCGACTACCAGGACGCCGACGGCGAGCTGCGCCTGGCGCACACCACGTCCTGGGGCATGAGCACCCGGATGATCGGCGGGGTGATCATGACGCACGGCGACGACAAGGGCCTGGTGCTGCCGCCCCGGCTCGCCCCCTACCAGGTGGTCATCGTCCCGCTGGGCCGCAAGGAGCAGGCCGAGACCACCGCGGCCAAGGCGCACGAGGTCGCCGCGGAGCTGAAGGCGGCGGGCGTGCGCGTCCACGTCGACGACAAGCGGCCCCAGCTCTCCCCGGGCTTCAAGTTCAACGACTGGGAGATGCGCGGCGTCCCCGTCCGGCTGGAGCTGGGCATGCGCGACATCGAGAACGGCGTCGTCACCCTCGCCCGGCGCCTGCCCACGCACGAGGGCCAGGGCAAGGAGACCATCCCGTTCGGCGAGGTCGCCGCGCGCGTCCCTGGCATCCTGGAGGACTTCCAGGAGTTCCTGCTGCGCCGCGCCGAGGAGTTCCGCGACTCCCGCACCGCCTCCGTGGACTCCTGGGAGGACTTCACGGCCCAGGTGGCACAGGGCTGGGCGCTGGCCCTGCACTGCGGCCGCACGGCCTGCGAGGACGAGATCAAGGCCGAGACGGCGGCCACGCCGCGCTGCATCCCCGCGGCGGGCGAGCCCGACTCGGGCGCCTGCGTGCGCTGCGGTGAGCCCTCCGACTACGGCAAGCGCGTGATCTTCGGCAAGTCGTACTGAGCCAGGACGCTAAAAGGGGGGCCCGCGGCGCGGGCCCCCCTTCTTCGTGCGCGGGGATCAGCCCCGGATCAGCTCGTTGAGCTCCTGCAGCCGCTGCAGGGGGTTGCCCGGCTGGGAGGCGGTGCGGGCGGCGGCGCCGCCGGGCTCGGGGAGACCGGTGCCCTGGCAGACCTTGTCGGACTTGGGCAGGGCGCCCTCCAGCAGGTAGTTCTCCACGTAGTCATCGACGCAGGCGTTGCCGCCGGCGTAGATGGCGTGGTCGCCCTCGTTCTTGACCGTGATCATGCGGGAGCCCTTGTAC
>JAFACJ010000151.1 GCA_023425615.1 Actinomycetes bacterium | reverse complement strand
ACCGGGAGCCCCGCCCCCACCTACCGCCTCCAGCTGGGAGCCCACCCCCCACCTACCGCCCCACCGCCCGGGCACCGCCCTCCCGCACACCACTCCCAGACGACGTCTTCCTACGCCCGCCGCCTGACTGGCTTCCTCCGCCACCCTGAAGGGCGAGGATCCCTCCCCTCACGGGCCGGGTTTCCTACTTCATGTGAGAGGGGAGCGGTGTCTCCTCCCCTGCTTCAAGGCAGCGATCTCCACACCGCAAAGCAGATGACGCCTTCTCACACACCACCGGGCGACGTCCTCCTGCACGCGCCGCCCAGGTGAAGCCCTTCCCAGTCCCTCCACCCAGGCGAGGTCTTCTCGCACCGTCCCGGACAACGTCCTCCTGCGCGTGCCACCGTGAAGGCCATCTGTACCGCCGTCCGGGTGGACTTCCGGGCTCGCCACCCAGGCGGCGTCTTCCCATACGTCGCCACGGGTGACGTCCTCCTACGTGTGCTGTCTGGGTGAGAGGCTCCTGCATGCGCCGTCCAGGTAAGGGACTCCTGCATGCGCCGCCCAGGTGAGGGGCTCCTACACGCGTTATTCAGGTGAGGGGATCGGGTCGGGTGGGTGGGGGTGGTCAGGTTTCGGGGAGGGTGGACAGGAGGCCGGATTCGGTGGGGGAGCGGCGGGTGGGAGGGAAGCCGAGAAGGGTTTCGGCCAGGGTGTCGTTGCCGGAGTAGGCGGCGTCGGAGTCCAGGAGGGCCGAGCCGTCCCAGAGGACGAGCATGGTGGAGACGGTGTGGGAGGCCTTGTCGCTGTGCATGTCGTAGTGGGCGGCCATGGGGACGGAGGAGTAGGAGGCCCATAGGTCGTGGCCGGTCATGAAGGTGTCCAGGTCGAATTTGACGGTCAGGCCGAGGAGTTCGGGCTTGTAGCGGTCGTCGATGCCGGCGAACGCCTCGTCCAGGGCGATCATGCGGGGGCAGGTGTCCTTCGCCGAGGAGTACAGGGCGTTGGCGGCGGCGAACAGCGGGAGGTGGATGGCCGCGGACTTCTCGCCGCCCGACATCTGCGAGTGCTTCGCCCGGGTCAGGGTCGTCTCCTCGCCGTGTGGTTCGGTGAGGCGGAGCTGGAACTCGAACCAGGTGCGGTAGTCCATCACCGCCCGCAGTGCCTCCAGGTAGCTGGCGCGGGTGTGCCGGGCGCGGTGGGCGCGGATCATCTCGCGGAGCAGGCCGCGGAGTTCCGCCGAGCCCTCCGGGCCCAGCGCCGCCTCCCTGGTGAGCAGGTTGGCGACGGCTCGCTGCCGTTCGTCGAGCCTGTCGGAGCGCACCCAGCGGATACCGACGGTGCTGCCGGTGGACATCGGCCGCGACCTGGTGTCGGCGTCCATGCCGCGGACGAGTTCCCTGGCGATCCCGACCCGGTCGGAGATCTGCTGGGCCAGGCTGCCGAGCAGTTCGTCCTCCAGGACCGTGCGTTCCCGCTCGTCCAGCAGCAGCCCCTGCTCCACCAGCCGGCCCGCGATCCGCTCGGCGAACGCCGAGACCGAGCCGCGGCCCTCGACGTCCAGCACCTGGACGGTGACGACCTCCCCGGCGTCCAAGTCCAGCCGGTAGTCCTCCTCGCACTGCTCCAAGGCGTCGCTGAACTCCTTGAGCGCCTCGGACATCGCGTCACGAGCCGCCTTCCGCGCGCTCTCACCCGCCGCGCGCCCCGCGGAGAGCACAGCCCGGTAGGCGTCCAGGATCTCCCCCACCGCAGGCGGCAGAACCTCCCGAACCGCCTCACCCGGCTCCCGCCCCGCACCGATCAGCTCAGCGGTCCGAGCACCGAACTCCCCAGCAGACGCCCGAAGCCCTTCGGCAAGCGCCCGAAGCTCCCCGGAGGGTGCCAGTGCCCCACGAAGCTCCCCGGCAGACACCCGAAACTCCCCGGTAGATGCCTGAAGCTCCCCGGCCGACGCCGGTGTCCTACGAAGCTCCCCGGCGGATGCCCGAAGCCCCTCGGCAGACGCCTGAAGTCCCTCGGCGGATACCGGCGTCCCGCGAAGCTCCCCAGCGGACGCCCGAAGCTTCCCGGCCGATGCCGGTGTCCCGAGTTCTCCGGGGGGTGCCTGGGGGGTGCTGGTGGGGGACCAGTGCGTTGGCCAGAGGGTGGTGAGGTCGATGGTCAGGACCGGTCGTAGGTCGGGGCGGGTGAAGGGGGCGAAGGCTTCTAGTTGGTCGAGTAGGACGTCCCAGGACTCGGTCAGTGCCTGTTCTCCGTGTTCGACGGCGGCGCGTGCGCGGACCAGGGCGTCGTGTTCGGCAGCGGCCACGGCTTCGTGGCGTGAGCGTGTCGCCTCGGCTTCCCTGATGTCCCGTTCAGTCTCCTCGACCTGCCGCAGGATCTCCTTCAGGGACGAGCCCAGTGCCTCTGTGCGGGTCGCCAGCCGTTCTCGCAGGGTGTCCAGGGCCTCCTGCCGTTCGGCGAGGGATTCGGCGTCCTCGCGGTTCTGCGCCTCCAGCCGTTCGACGGTGTCCCAGCGCGAGGCCAGGTCACGTTCGAGTTCCGCGATGCCCTCCCGTTCGCGGAACAGCCGCTCCCCTGCGGCCAGGAAGTCGTCTATCGCCCGCGACACGACGGCGAGGCCCTCTTCGGTGGCCGGCAGGTCCCGTTCGGCCGCCGCGAGCCGCACTCGCCGTTCGGTCGCCTCCCGTGCGGCCGAGGCCGTCTCCGTTGCCTTCTGCGCCGCCGAGACCCCTTCCCGTGCCTGACCGAGCAGCACCGACGCCCGTTCGGCGGTCTTGAGAGCCCGCAGCACCGGCTCGACGTCCGGCAACGCCCGCCGTGCCGCCGACAGGTCGTCGAGCACTCCCCGCAGCCGTTCGCGCTCCTTGCGGACGGCATCCTGCTCCTCTTTCAGCAGGTCGGCCGCCGCGTCGCACGCCTCAAGCCGTGCCTTTCTGCGCTGCGCCCGGTAGGTGGCGCCGATGTATTCGGGTCGTTCCTTGGGCCGTGAACCCACCCGTACCCCGAACGAGAACTGCCCCTGGAGGCCGACGCCCGGTGTCTCGGCGTCGTCGCCCTCGATGAGCGCGATCGACGCGAGGACGGCTTCGATGGCCTCCACCGGCACCGCCTCATGGCTTTCGGGGAGGAGCACCCCGGCCAGGGAGCGTCCTTCCACCGGTTTCCCCGGCAGCAGGAACCCGTCCGCGACACGGGCCGCGTACGCGCGGCGTGTCTCGTCCGGTTGCGGATACACCCACGCGGTGAGGATTCCCGCCCCGTACAGGGCGCCTTCGAGT
>JAFACJ010000148.1 GCA_023425615.1 Actinomycetes bacterium | reverse complement strand
AGATGACACCTCCGCACAACTACCTGGCGGTCATCAAGGTCGTCGGCATCGGGGGCGGCGGCGTCAACGCCGTCAACCGGATGATCGAGGTTGGGCTCAAGGGCGTCGAGTTCATCGCGATCAACACGGACGCGCAGGCGCTGCTGATGAGCGACGCCGACGTCAAGCTCGACGTCGGTCGTGAACTGACCCGAGGGCTGGGCGCCGGCGCCAACCCGGACGTCGGCAAGAACGCCGCCGAGGACCACCGCGACGAGATCGAGGAGGTCCTCAAGGGCGCCGACATGGTCTTCGTGACCTGCGGCGAGGGCGGCGGCACCGGCACCGGCGGCGCGCCCGTGGTGGCCAACATCGCCCGTAAGCTGGGCGCCCTGACCATCGGCGTGGTGACCCGTCCGTTCTCCTTCGAGGGCAAGCGCCGGCAGGTGCAGGCCGAGGCCGGCATCGACGAGCTGCGCAACCAGTGCGACACGTTGATCGTCATCCCCAACGACCGGCTGCTGGCGCTCGGGGACCGCAACATCAGCATGATGGACGCCTTCCGTACCGCCGACCAGGTGCTCCTCTCCGGTGTCCAGGGCATCACCGACCTGATCACCACCCCGGGTCTGATCAACCTGGACTTCGCCGACGTCAAGAGCGTGATGAGCGGCGCGGGCAGCGCGTTGATGGGCATCGGCAGCGCCCGCGGCGAGAACCGGGCCGTCGAGGCGGCCGAGGCGGCCATCTCCAGCCCGCTGCTGGAGCAGAGCATGGACGGTGCCCGCGGGGTGCTGCTCTCCATCGCCGGGGGATCCGACCTGGGCCTGTTCGAGATCAACGACGCGGCGCAGTTGGTCACGGACGCGGCACACCCGGACGCCAACATCATCTTCGGCGCGGTGATCGACGACGCGCTCGGCGACGAGGTGCGGGTGACCGTGATCGCGGCGGGCTTCGACGGTGGCGCGCCGGCCTACAAGGCGGCCGAGCCGGCCCGCAAGACCAACCAGAACCAGCCCACGCAGCCGAGCACTCCGGTCGTGCCGTCGCCCGCCGCGCCGGTTACGCCCCAGTCGCCGCGCCGGGTGCTCTTCGACGACGTCGACGTGCCCGACTTCCTCAAGAACGGTTCCTGAGTACCGGCCATGACCGACAGCCCCGCTCTGGTGCGCCCCGACCGACGTGCCGAACTGGCCGCCGGGCTGGCGCGCGTACGGGCCCGGATCGCCGACGCCTGCGCCGCGGCCGGCCGGGACCGGGCCGAGGTGACCATGATCGCGGTCACCAAGACCTACCCGGCGGCCGACGTGATCGCGTTGGCCGGGCTCGGGGTGACCGACGTCGGTGAGAACCGCGACCAGGAGGCGGCGCCGAAGGCCGCGCAGGTCGCGGCGGCCGGGGTCACCCCGCGCTGGCACTTCGTCGGGCGACTGCAACGCAACAAGGTGAAGTCCGTGGTCCGGTACGCCGACGTCGTCCAGTCCGTCGACAGCGTCCGGCTGGCGTCCGCCCTGGACACGGCCGCGACGGGTGGTCGGGACCGGCCGCTGGAGGTGCTGGTGCAGGTCAGCATCGACGGTGATCCGAGCCGTGGCGGGGCGGTGGCGGGCTCGGCCGATCCGGACATCGGCCTGGGGCCGGTCGCCGCCGCGGTGGCCACCTCGGCGGGGCTGCGGCTGGCCGGCCTGATGGCCGTGGCGCCGCTGGACTGGGAGCCGGAGCGGGCCTTCGCGCGACTGGCCGCCATCGCCGAGGGTTTGCGGGCCGAGCATCCGCAGGCCGTCGTCCTGTCGGCGGGTATGAGCGGTGATCTGGAGGCGGCGATCGGCCATGGCGCGACACATGTCCGCGTCGGCAGCGCGTTGCTCGGAATGCGTCCCACGCTGCGGTAGCCTGGCCGCGAGAGAAGCAAATTACATCAGTGTTGTTTGTGGGAACGGCCTTGCCGGCGACCGGGGGGCGTGACGTGCAACGCGAATTGCGCGTCAGGGGATTGCCGTTCCGGTCCGGTGGGCAGGAATGGTCCACTCGCGACAGGCGACACGTACGGGGGCGTGTGCCGCACGGCGGACGGGAAGGGCGCGGGGATGGGTGCACTGCGCAAGGCGGGGGTCTGGCTCGGACTCGTCGAAGAGGACGACGAGCGGGCCTATGACGACGGCGGCTACGACAAGGGCGGTTACCGCGAGTCGCGCTACCGGCAGAGCCGGTACGCCGAGGAGTTCGCCGACGAGGTGGACGACGAGGGGGACGAGCCGCCGGCGCCTCGCCCCCGGCTGGGTGAGCGGGGCCGGCTCGGTGAGCGGTCCGGCAGCCGGCTGGGCGAGTCCGAGCGACTGGACTCCGAGCGTCCGGAGCGGGTCGAGCGGTCCAGCGTACGCTCGATCACCCGGTCGACGGGGGAGCAGTCCGGCGCGTTGACGTACCACACCCGAGACAACCTCGCGCTGGCCCCGCAGGCGCAGCCCCGCGAGCGCGCGGTGGTCCCGGAGGAGGAGCAGCGCTACCAGATCACCACGTTGCATCCGACCACCTACCGCGAGGCCCGCACCATCGGCGAGCACTTCCGGGACGGGGTTCCCGTGATCATCAACCTCACCGAGATGGATGAGGCGGATGCCCGCCGTCTGGTGGACTTCGCCGCCGGGTTGGCGTTCGGACTGCGCGGTACGATCGAGCGCGTGACCAACCGGGTGTTCCTGCTCTCGCCGGCCAATGTCCAGGTCACCGCGGAGGACAAGGCCAAGATTGCCGAGGGCGGGTTCTTCAGCCTGAGTTGACCCGCCCGACCCGAGGGACGTCGCCTGCCGTGTTGTCGATCTTGCTACAGGTTCTCTACCTGATCACCTATGTCTTTCTGATCGTCTTGCTGGCCCGGTTCGTACTGAGTGCGGTGCTTCAGTACGGCCGGCGCTGGCAGCCTGGTCGCGGAGCATCGGCCGGACTGGAATCCGTGTGGAGCGTCACTGATCCCCCGCTCTGGGCGTTGAGGCGTGTGATCCCTCCGCTGCGAATTGGTACCGTGAGCATCGACCTGGCCTCCCTTGTGCTCCTGGTTATCCTGTTCGTGCTGATGAGGTTTGTGTTAGAGCCGGCGATCATCAGGACCGCCTGATGACCGACGCGCTATCGCGGCCGCAACTGACCCGAGGAGTTTCGATGCCGCTGACCCCGGCCGACGTCCACAACGTCGCCTTCAAGAAGCCGCCGATCGGCAAGCGGGGCTACGACGAGGAGGAGGTCGACGCCTTCCTGGACGAGGTCGAGCGCGAACTCGCCCGTCTGATCGAGGAGAACAACGAACTCCGCGCCCAGGTGGAGCGCGGGGGGCGGGGCGGTGCGCCCGCCGGTCCCGGCGGCGACGCCCGCCTGGCGGCCGAGCTCAACGACGTCAAGGCCCAGCTCGACCGGGTGCAGCGCGACAAGGCCGCCGCCGAGCAGGCCGCTCGCGCGATGCAGGCGGAGCTGGAGCAGGTGCGTGCCGCCACCGGTGGCGCGGTGCCGGGCGGTGACGGTGAGCAGCAGGCGCTGCGGGTGCTGATGATGGCCCAGCGGACGGCGGACGACCACGTCTCCGACGCTCGCCGAGAGGCCGACCAGCTGCTGTCCGAGGCCCGTTCGAAGGCCGAGGAGGTCACCCGCGAGGCCCGCGCCAAGGCCGACGCGCTGGAGCGGGACGCCCGGCAGCGGCACCAGGAGGCCATGGGCGGCCTGGACGCCAAGCGCACCGC
>JAFACJ010001191.1 GCA_023425615.1 Actinomycetes bacterium | reverse complement strand
CGCCCTGCCGGACCGCCGTGGCCAGGCTCACCGCGAGCAGGGCGACGGCCGCCACGCCCAGGGGCGCGGGGACCGGGACGTCGTCACCGAACAGCGTCCACTCCGGCAGCCGGTTCGCCGCGTGCGGCCAGAGCGTTGCCCAGTAGTTGACGGCGACGAACAGGAACGTGCCCACCGTCACGAGCGCCGTCATGGCGGCGACCGTGCACAGCACGCGGGCCGCCCAGAGCGGATGCAGCGGCAGCGGGGTACGCCCCAGAGCGAGGCTCGACATCAGCATGAGGAGGGGCGGCAGAACCGTCAACCAGGTCACGGGACGTCATCACTCCCGCCCAGGATCCGGCGCAGCTCCCGCTCCTCCTCGGGGCTGAGCGCCTGGACGAACCGGCTCAGCACGCTGCTGGAGTCGCTGGCGTGGCGCAGATGGTCGTGCATCCGGTCGGCGACCAGGCGCGCCTCGTCGACGGCCGCCCGGTACAGGAACTGCCGGCCGTCCCTGACACGGGTGACGAGGCCCTTGTCGTGCAGCCGGAAGAGGATCGTGTTGATCGTGGTGTAGGCGGGCCCGCCGGAGACCCGCGCCATCACGTCGGCGGCACTGATCGGCCCTCCGACCGCGACGGCGGCCAGCACTTCGGCTTCCAACTGCCCGAGCGGACGCCTTGACAAGGCCCACCTCCTTCACGATTCCAGTGGCCAAGGGTAACCCGTGCCCGCCCTCCCGGGATCGTCAACTTGAGGTTGACGATCCTCGGGGCGTCAACCTATGGTTGACGCATGACGAATCCGCTCAGGCCCACCAACCCGATCCGGCTCGACGAACTGATCGAGGCGGTCAAGAAGAGCAACCCCGACGTGCTGGAGCAGCTCTCGACCGCCGTCATCGCCGCCGACAACCTCGGCGAGATCGCCGACCACCTCATCGGCCACTTCGTCGACCAGGCACGCCGCTCCGGCGCCTCCTGGACCGAGATCGGCCGCAGCATGGGCGTCAGCAAGCAGGCGGCGCAGAAGCGCTTCACCACCAAGGGCGAGACCCCCGACCTCGACCCCCGGGAGGGCTTCAACCGCTTCACCGCCCGCGCGAAGAACACCATCGTGGCCGGGATGAACGAGGCGCACGCCGCCGGCAACGCCGAGATGACCCCGGTCCACCTCGTCCTCGGCCTCCTGCACGAACCCGAGGCCATCGCCGCCCAGGCGATCCGGGCGCAGGACGTCCTCCTGGACGCCGTCCGGCAGGCCGCCGAGGCCGCCCTGCCGCCCTCCTCCGAGGAGGTCCCCGAACTCATCCCCTACGACGCCGCCGCCAAGAAGGTGCTGGAGCTGACCTTCCGCGAGGCGCTCCGCCTCGGCCACAACTACGTCGGCACCGAGCACATCCTCCTGGCCCTGCTGGAGCACGAGAACGGAGCGGGCGTCCTCACCGGCCTCGGCATCACCAAGGCCGCCACCGAGGAGCACACCGTCCAGGCCCTCGCCGCCCTCGCCGCCCGGACCGAGCCGTAAGGAACGCGAAGGCCAGGTCCTCACGACCTCCGTCGAGGACCTGGCCTCCGGTGTTCTCGGCGAACCCGCGCGCCCCGGACGCGGCCGGGAGCCGTCACGGGTCGAGGCCGCCTCCGGCCGGCCCCTGGTAGCCGAGGACGATCAGGTCCTCCCCCGCCTCGCGCAGGGAGCCGAGCGCCTCCTCCAGTTCCTTGAGCCGCCGGAACGCCTCCCCGTACGGGGCCTGGCCCTCCAGGGGAAGGCGGGGGACCGCGGCGCGGCGCACGTCCGTGCGGGACGTGGTGGAAGAGGAGCGTCCGAGTCCCGCGGCCTGGAGGAAGAAGGCGAGGAAATAGGGGTCGCACCGTTCGGGATCGGGACGGAACACCTGGATCTGCGGCCCTGCCGCCGCACCGCCCTCGGCGACGACCTTGACCTCCAGCCTGCGCGAGTCCAGGGCGGCGACCACGTCCCCCGCCTCCAGCATGACCGTCCCTTGACCGTCCGTGGTGCGCCCGGACGGTCCCCTGCCCAGCATCACGTCCTCGGCCGTCAGCACCGGGATCCGCCCCGAAGCCGTCTCCATCCGCAGCGGAGGCTGCCTGAAGGAGACCGGCCCGCTCTGGATGAGCTCGGGGACCGTCGTCATCGACAGGTTCCGCGTACCGCCGGCGGGCGGACGCAGCCCGGCCGCCGCCTCGCCCGCCGCGCCGAGGAGGGACAGGAGCCGTTCGCGGACCGTCGCGAAGTCGAGCCCCCGCCCCACCGGCCGGATGAGGTGCCGCGACGGCGTCAGGTCGACGGTGTCGTCGAGCAGTTCGATGATCGGGACGCCCCTGGCGAACTCCGCCGCGGGCTGGGCGTCGCGCGCCACCGCCTCCCACGCCCGCAGCGCCGGCTCCTGGAAGTCCTCCAGTTCCGTCAGGTCCGCCAGCAGCACCAGCGTGGGCAGCGGGTCGCCCTCCGCGGGGCGCCGCAGCAGCCACAGGTGCGGCGCCGCCGTCGAACCCGCCGCCGTCCCCGCCGGGAGCTCGAAGACCGCGCGCAGCGCTCCCGAACGCAGGAGCTGCGACCGGATCCGCCGCCCCGACCTGCGGTCGGCCGCGGCCGCCGGCATCAGGACCACCGCGTGGCCGCCGGGCCTGGTGTGCCACAGCGCGTGCTGCGCCCAGGCGAGCTCCGACTCGCCGCGCGGCGGGAGCCCGTACGTCCACCGGACGTCACCGGTCAGCTCCCCGTACCCCCACGACCGCTCGCCGAACGGCGGGTCGCACAGGACGACGTCCGCCTTCAGCTCGGGAAACGCGTCGGCGAGCAGCGAGTTCCCGGCCTGGAGCCCGGCGTCCGCCCCGTGCAGGGCCAGCCTGGCCCCGGCGATCCGGGCGGCGACCTGATCGACCTCCTGCCCGAAGAGCCGCGCCGCGCCCGCCTCGTACGCGCAGGACAGCAGCGTCCCCGTCCCGCACGCCGGGTCGAGCACCACCGCTCCCCGCACCCCGGTGAGCGCGACCATCAGCTTGGCGCTCTCCGCGCGCGTCGTCGCCACCCTCCGGGAGTGCGCCTCCAGATACCGGTCGACGACGAACTCGAAGAACTCCGGCGCCTTCCCCGCCTCCGCCAGCCCGGTCAGCTCCGCCGCGATCCCATCGAGCAGCCCGCTCCACTCCCCCCGCACGAGGAAGCCCCCGACGTCGGCGACCGCCTCCCCCAGCGACAGGTCATCGGCCACCGACCGCAGCCGCTGCCACACCCGCTCCTCGACCGGTACCTGCACCCCCTTGCCCCGCCGCTCCAGCCACTCCTCGACCTCCGAGAGCGAGAACTGCGGGCTGCTCGCCGTCCCTCCCACGGGCTGCGGGAAATCGTCATACCTGCGCCGCCAGTTGCTGACCGCGGCCCGCCCGTACCCGGTGAGCCGCGCGATGTCCGCGGCGGTCACCGTGGCGGCTTCGCTCCTGTCCTTCACACTCTCTCCAGCGTCCCAGCGGCCCACAACGTGACAACACCCCGCGACCGGCCCCGCATCACGTCCGCCGAGCTCATCGGACAGAGGGTGACATAGCCTAAGAAACCCACCCAATTTCAACATGGACCCGGTGTCACGACGTTCAGCGGCCCCGCCGGACCCGCCCTCGGAGAAGGCGGACGTCAGTGCCCCGAGAGCCCGGCCAAGGCCGCCTCCAGACGGCCCCGGAAGGCGGCGACGGTGAGCGCCGCCTTCGGCACCCGGGCGGCGGGGACGGGGTCGTCCACGGGGGTGAACACCTCGGTCGTCTCGCGGATCTTGCGGGACTCCATGAAGAGGGTCATGGTCGTCTCGTCCGGGGCGGCGGAGACGAGGTGCAGCGCACGGGCGGGGAGCCGGTAGACGGCGCCTCCGGCCAGGGCGAGGGCCCGGCCGCGTTCCAGCGCCGCGGGGCCGATGAGGCGGAGCCTCCAGGAGCGGCCGTCGTTCTCCTCCCGGTATTCGGTGAGCGGCAGACCTGAGGCGGAACGGTCGAAGAGCTGCTTCTCCAGCCGCCCCCGCACCACCGCGGAGATGATGTCCGCCCGGTGGTTGTGGATGTGCCGCAGGCCGCCCTCCCCGCCCGGACGCCAGATGTGCAGCCGCAGCATGTACACGGGCGGCGCCGCGATCAGCACGAGTTTCTCGAAGCCCAGGATGTGCGGGAACGACCATCGAGCGCACTCGGCAAGGTCCTCCGGGCGGGCGAGCAGCTCGGCGATGAGCGCGGTGAGGCGTTCGGGACGCGCCAGACCGGCCAGGAGCCCCTCCGCGCCGGACAGATCGCCGAGTCCCGCCCTGGCCTCGTCGTAGAGGGACGTCATGGGCGCCGCCCTGCGCGCAGCGTGTGGTCGCGGAGGGTCGTGACGCCCTGGTACGTCATCCACAGGGGGTGTTCGCCGTTGGCCCACTCCCACACCCCGTCGCGCTGCTCGGCCGCCACCCGGCCGACCGCCGCGCGCAGCAGTTCCCCGTGCTCCTCCGCCTCGTCGCACAGCAGCGCCCTGGCGACCCAGGCGGCAGTGAAGTGGCGCACCGTCAGGGACTCGCGGTGGTGGTCGGGCAGCGTCCTGCGGATCTGCTCGGTCTCCGGTTCCAGTGAGCCGTGGCGCACCAGCCAGCGCAGTCCCTCCTTGACCGCCGCCTCCTCGGGACCGCTCGGTTCCAGGACGCGGGCTGCGCGGCTCAGCGCGACGACGGCGCGGGCGGTGTGCGGGACGGACGGCACCGGGGGCCGCCTCCGGCCCGAGGCGAGTTCGTCGGCCCAGCACAGGAGGTTGCCGTACCGGGGGTCGCGGATCGCGCCGGCGACCAGTTCGCGCCGCAGTTCCGGGAGCCGCGGCGACTCGGGGGCGAACCGCACCAGCCCGGCGAGCGCGGCCGACACGACGTAGACGCGCGTCATCCCCACCGGGTCGTGGTCGCGGTCCAGCATCTCCTCGAACGCCGCGACGGCGTCCGCGAACCGTGACGGGTCCCCACCGCAGCGGCTCAGCGCCCCCAGGACGAGTGCCGTCACCTCGGGCCGCCCGGTCCTCGTCTGGGTGCGCGCGGCCCACCCGCCGTCGGGAAGCCGCAGTTTCCACAGGGTCGAGGCGAGCGCGGGAAAGCCGAGCCGCCCGTCGGCCGGGTCGAGGGCGAGGCTGATCTTCAGCCCGTAGGCGGTGCCGATCGCCGTCGGCCTGATCCCCGCGTCCGCCTCCTCGATGAAGTGGGGCCAGCCGGCCAGCGTGCCCAGTTCGGGGTCCTCGAAGACCACCCGGCAGCGCAGCAGCGCCTCCTGGGTCTGCTCGTAGCCGCCGTCCAGAGCGGGTTCCAGGAGTTCGGCACGTTCCTGGCGGCGGGTGAGCGCCAGCCCCGCCAGTCCCGTCAGTGCGCCCGCCGCGACGGCGCAGGCCAGCGCGAGGAGGTAGCGGTACGTCTCCTCCGACGGGGTGGGGAAGTAGTCGAGCATCACCTTGCCGACGCCGACGGCCACCACGAACGGGCCGAGTCGCAGCACCCGCCGGAGCACCGACTCGGTGCGGGGGGCACGGGCCGTCTGCTCCGGAGACGCCTCACGCCGCCCTGTCGAACTGTTGAGCGCCACCCGGATGCTCCTCGCCGCCACCGGACCAGCGATGGCCTTCCCGACCCAACGACCCCGATATTCAGCCTAAGGCCCGCCCCCGCCATCGGACAGCAGAAAATCTGTTCCCCCGATATTTGGCGAACGTGAGTCGTTTCGCCGCGCCCCGGATGACAGGCTGGCCATTCCCTGACCGGTATCGTCGATAGGGCAGGGCCGGACGAACGAGCGGAGGCCGCATCTTGCGCCGTAACACACTCGCCGCGGCGATCGTGCTGCACGAAGACCGGGTACTGCTGGTCAGGCGTAGTTTCCGGGAGAATTTCCTGCCCGGTGCCTGGGGCGTCCCCTGCGGCAAACTCAACCCCGACGAAGGCCCCGACGTCGCCGTACTACGCGAACTTAAAGAGGAAACCGGCCTGTCCGGAAAAGTGGAGCGCCGCGTCGGCCAATCCCGTTTCCTCAGTGAATGGGACGGCCAGACCGTGGAGAACATCCAGAACAATTATCTGGTCCATCCGCTCGATCTCGACGTCGAACTCCCCGAACCCGACCAGGAGTTCCGCTGGGTCCCCACCTCCGAACTGGAGCAGGCCGACCTCGACGAGCACAACCTCAGCACCATCCGCCAGGCCCTCTGAGAGCCCGCTCGTTCAGCCCACCGAGACGCCGTGGGCTCTGGCCAGGGTGTCCAGGCCGGTGGGCCAGGGCTGGCACACCGAGCGGAGGTTCCACGTCCGGTGACCGTCGTGCCGGTAGAGCTCGGTGACGACCACGGCTCGGGCGTCGGCGTCAGGGGTGAGGGGGAAGACCCAGGAGCCCGCGGAGGAGTGGAGCCGCAGCCCGGCGTGCGTGAGCGCGGCACAGGTGGAACCGGCGTCCATGCTGACGGAGAGGATGACGCGGTGCACGCGCGAGGGCAGAGACGACAGGTGAAGCACCGCTCTTTCGACGGTGTGAGAGCCCTCTGCGGCCTTGCCGAGGAGACGTACCGCACCCTGGGCGGCGCTCGGCTGGTTGTAGAAGACGAAGTCCTCGTCGCACGCCACCCTGCCGTCGGGACCGGTGAGGAGGATCGTGAGGTCCGCGTCGGCACCGGCGGACCCGAAGGCGGCCGTCAGTTCGTGGATCGCCGCCGCAGGAAGCGCAAGATGCTGTCCGGGAGCCAGAAGAACGGGCTGGGGAGGTACCGCGTTCTGCCGCCACTGCTCGAACGGTACGACCTCGTAAGGGTCCGGCAGGGAAGGCACGGGAGCATCATCCGTAGGCTGCTCCCCCTCGTCCAGGGCGGTGTTCAGGAGGTCGTGCAGCCCCGATAGGCGGTCCACGTCGAGGGGCTTGACGATGGTGGACGGATTGCCGGAAGCCGTGAAAGTGACCGAGCATGTGACGTCTTGGCCCAGTTCGAGGAAGCGTAGAGCGTCCTGGGGCTCCTGCCAGCGGGTGTTCTCGATCGCGCGGCGGCTCCACTGGCCGTAGGCGACGACGCCGAGGCTTCCCGTCTCGGGGATCCGGGTGAGCACCGCGAGGTCGACGGCGGTGACGCCGGGCGCGGTGGCGAACGCCTCCTTCAGCGTGGCGATGACGTTGGAGCCCATGATGGTGAGCCACCACAGCATCCTGTCGCGTTTGGTGAGCTTCTTCAGCGTCGGCCGTCCGGAGGGGGTGAGGCCGGGCGTCTGCTCGGGCAGGGCCTCCAGGTCCTGCTGCCGCATCAGGACGGACAGGACGCCTTCCCGTACGCCCACCGCACAACCGGCGGCCGGGTTGTCGGCGAAGGCCGCGTTGACGGCCTCGCAGACGGTCGCCTCGTCGTTGGCGGTGAGGTCGCGCCACCACTGCGCCGCGGACGCGCTGAGCCTCTGATGCTCTTGAGCGAGCCGTTCCTGTTCGGCGGCGAGGTAGACGGGCGCCTCCTGCTGCGCCTTACTGCGCGCCTCGGCCCGCTCGGACCGCGCGAGCACACCGATTCCACGGAGATGGAAGGCGGACGCCTGGGACAGTGCCCAGTCCGGGGCGAGGACGGGCGGCGGGGAGACGGCCGGAGGCCGCGCGGGCGGGAAGTCCTGAAGGTGGACGCTGGTCGTCTGCCGCCGCATCTCCTGGAGCCGGGCGATCAGCGCGTCGCGCTCGGCTTCCTGCTGCGCCCGTTCGGCGGCGCGCCTGGCCCGCTCCAGTTGCGCCGCGGACGGTCCCGCGGCGCGGCGGCGCGCCGTCCGGCGGCCTCCTCCGCGCAGCGAGGTCGACGCGAAGAAGGGGCCGAGCCCGCTGGAGACCCTGGCCC
>JAFACJ010000058.1 GCA_023425615.1 Actinomycetes bacterium | reverse complement strand
GCCCTCAGCGGAACGCTTGGTGACGACCGCCTCGAATCGTGGGCGACCTGGGCCGAGTTGGGGATCAGCGGAGGCGGCGTCTTGTGGCCGACCGTGGCCGCGGCGGTTTGATTTCAGCGGGTGGGTGCCAGAAAAGGGAGAGTGGCGACCAGAGAGGCGGAAAACTTATGAAAATCCCTGACGGGATCCAGCCCCTGACGCTTACCTTCATCGTGAAGGACAGCGACTCCTGGGGCGGTGATGAGGACTGCGCCTCGTTCTACCGGACGAGCCGGGGGTCGTTCGTGGTGCAGGGCGATCGCCGGGAGGAGCCGGAGGTCGTCGCCCAGGCCAGGTCGTTCGATCCGGGGCGGGAGGGGCTGCTGGAGGTCCCCGAGACGCTGGTGGATCCGTTCGTGCGCATCTATGTGAGGGAAGTCTATGGAATTGATCTCGGTGAGCCGGCGCAGGGAGTTGATCGATCAGGCGCGTGACTACGCCAAGTGCGATCTGCGCGATCGTTACGCGGTCAACGCGGACACGGTGGCCGCGTGGCTGGCGGGTGATGCGGCGCGGATCGACGCCGAGGTCGCCAAGTGGCGGGAGGGTCTGCTCACGGAGGTAGCGGGCCGGTCGCGGACCCGGCGGATCAGGGTCGCCTCCGAGCCGTTGTCGGACTATCACCGGTTTGTGTACGCGGTCTCTTCTGCGGGTGTCGGGGCGGGCGATGACCTGCGGTGGCTGCCTCGGAGGCTCACTTCCGTCCTCGCCTTGCCGGGTAATGATTTCTTCGTGCTGGACGGTGAGCTCGTCATCTTCAACGTGCTCGATGGGCATGACGACCGTGCCGAGATCCAGCTGTATGACGAGCCGGACGTCGTGAAGTTCTGCGTCGATGCGTTCGAGGCCGCTTGGGCGGTGGCCGTTCCGCATGACCGGTACGTCCCGTCGGCCTGATCGCGTTGTCCGAGTCCGAACAGGCGCGTGATGCCCGTAAGGCGTTCGGCCTGCGGTTGAGGGATCTGCGGCTGGACGCCGGGCTCACCGGGCGTCGGCTGTCGGAGCTGTCCGGTATCCACAACACCAAGATCTCCAGTATCGAGCATGCCCGGCTCAGCCCTTCGGAGCGGGAGATCAAGGCGTGGGCGACCGCGTGCGGCGTGCCCGAGCAGGCCCCTGAGCTGATCGCGGCGCATCGTGTGGCGGAGCTGATGTGGCAGGAGTACCGGCAGCGGTTCCGGCTGGGGCTCAAGCACATCCAGTCGGACAACGACCTGTATGAGCGGACCAAGCTGTTCCGGGTCTATGAGTCCACTCGCATCCCCGGCATCCTGCAGGAGCCGGCGTACGTGCGGGCGGTCATGGAGTGGACGTCCGAGCACTTCGATCTGCAGCAGGATCCGGACGAGATCGATGGAGCGGTCGCCGGGCGGTTGTCCAAACGCCAGGTGCTCGCTCGTGCGCGTTTCTCGTTCGTCCTGGAGGCCGCGGCGCTCGACCTCATGGTCAGCGGAGCGGAAGTCATGCACCAGCAGTTCGACTTCCTGCTGACCGTCACCAGAATGCGCAACGTGGCGCTCGGCATCGTTCCCCCCGCGGTGCCCCGGACGATGTGGGCGGGAGAGGGGTTCTACCTCTTCGACAGTGCGGTCGTGCGGTCGGCGTTGTGGACGGGCCGCTACATGGCGACCAACCCCGACGACGTCGCCCCCTACATCAAGGTCTTCGAGCGTCTGCAGCAGTCGGCCGTCTACGGGCGTGCGGCACGTGCCTTGATCGAGACGGCCAGATCGAAGCTGCCTTCATAAAACTCTTGAAAACTCCTGGCTTCGGGCTGAAGGACACCCGCAAGGTATCTGGTGACGCCTTCACCGGTCCGCGAACCGCGCCGGACATGGCCCACAGGAGAGATCGAGGGGGATCCGTACATGGTCGTCGATACCGATGAGGCGACGCGAGCCCGTCACGAGATGACCGATGGGCTCGTGGCCGCTGGAAAGATCACCGACGGCAGGGTCGAGGCCGCGTTCCGGTGCGTTCCACGTGAGGCGTTCATGCCGGAGGGGACCACTCTGGAAGCCGCCTACAACCCCGACGACGCGGTGTTCACCAAGGTCGGACCGGGCGGCGAGGTCCTGTCCTCGTTGTCGGCGCCGTTCATCCAGGCCCGCCAGATCGAGCAGGCCGGCATCGGTCCGGGGGACACCGTTTTGGAGATCGGGTCCGGCGGCCTCAACGCGGCGCTGATCGCCGAGGTCGTCGGTGAGAGCGGTCGAGTCTTCACCGTCGACATCGACCCCGACGTCACCACGCGTGCCAGTGCGGCTTTGGATGCCACCGGCTACACCAGCCGCGTGGTGGTCCACCTGGCCGACGCCGAGCATCCCATCCCCGACCTGGGGAGCGTGGACGCCATCGTGGTCACGGCGGGCGCATGGGACCTCTCGCCGGCCTGGCTCGCCCACCTGGCCCCGACCGGCCGCCTGGCGGTGCCGCTGCGCATGAACGGGATCACCCGCAGCATCGGTTTCCGCCGCGTCGGCGACCACCTGGAGAGCCAGACGCTGGAGGAATGCGGGTTCGTCCCCATGCAGGGAGACGGCGCCCACCACGACCGCACCTTCGTCCTGCCCGACCCCGCAGGCAACGCGGTCGACCTCCGGTTCGACGCCGATCCTCCCGGTGACCTGGGCAAGCTCGACGGTGTTCTCTCCGGGCCCCGCACCGAGTCGTGGTCAGGCGTCACCATCCCCTATGGAGTGTCGTTCGCCGACCTCATCCTGTGGTTCGCCTGCCGCCTGCCCGGCTTCTGCCGTATCACCGCCGAACCGGGCACCGCCCTGGCGCGGGAGAAAGTCGGCAGGGACCGGTTCCCGTTCGGCATCGTCGACGGAGGGTCGATCGCCTACCTGGCCTCCCGGCCCGCCGGAGAGACCAGGGACAGCGGAGCCGAGTACGGGGCCCGCGGCTGGGGCGATGCCGCCGCGGTCCAGACCTTGGCCGCCGAGTTGCGGGCATGGGATGAGGCCGGACGGCCATCCCCCGACAGCATTACCTACTGGCCCCACGGCAGCGACCACGCACGTATCCCGGATCAGGCCGCCGTGCTGGAGAAGGAACACGGCCTGGTCGCGATCTCCTGGTCAACGGCGGATTGAACTCCCGCCTCCGACCGGGCAACCCCCGATATCGAGCAAGAGGAGCAGGACATGAGCCCCTTGGCCGCCCAGGTGCCGTCCGCCGCGGCGGACGCCCTTCCCCTGGAAGACGACGAGTTCGTACTGGACATGCGTGTGGTCGAGACCCTGACCCCCAGGCTCGCCGACTGCGACACCGGCGACGGCTGCGGTAGCAGCTGCCAGACCACCGCGTGCAACACCGGCTCCGCCGACCCCGTCTGATCCTTCCGCTACCGCCCCTTCGTCCCGCCCGCACCTGGGTGCGGGCAGGACGAAGAGCCCCTTTCCGGGAGCTGATGTGACGACCCCCCGCTCGATTCCTCCCGTCCCCTTCACCCTTTATCGCCACTGCGGGGTGGTGCTGGCGCGTGCGACCACCGACCCCGGTGGACTCACCCTCCCCGACCTCGACCTGGCCGACAGTGCCGCCTTGGAGGCCGAGGGCCGTGCCTGGCTGGTCAAGACCTGGGAGCATCCGCAGGTCAAAGCCGCGATCAGGCTGGCCAGCCCTGTCCTGGCCGACAGCCTGGACCGTCACACCGCCACTGTTACTGCGGCCGCAGTCCGCGACCTGCGCCGCTCGATCGCCTCTTTGGCCTCCTATGTGCAGCGGTGGCACGGCCGCTGCACGCCCTTCGGGCTGTTCGCCGGAATCACCGCAGCCCGCATCGGTCCGGCGGCTGCCCGGATCGGTGAGAGCCACCGATCCGTCGTCCGCGTGGACGCCGAGTGGCTGACCGACGTCATCGACAGGATCGAGCGGCATCCTGTGCTCCGCCCGCAGCTGCACGTCGTCGCCGACAGCACCGCGCTCATCCGCGACGGCCGGGTGGTCGTGATGCGCCGGACCCCGACCGGTGAGCGAGAGCCCGGACCGCTGCGAGAGGCATCGGTGCGCGCTACCCGGCCTGTCCTTCTCGCGCTCGCCGCCGCCCGCACTCCTGTTCTCTACGGTCAGGTCGAAGCGGCCGTGGCAGCCGCCTACCCCGCGACGTCCGGTGAACGCATCCGATCCATCGTGGACGGACTCATCGAACAAGGCTCGCTCATCACCGGTCTGCGAGCGCCAATGACAGAGGTCGACGCCCTCCCCCACCTCATCCGCGCTCTGCGCGAGGCCATCAGGCCGGGTGAGACCCCACCCGGCCTGGAAGACGTCACCGATCTGCTCGCCCGACTGGAGCGCATCCACGAGGAAGTGCAGGCGCACAACAGCGGCAACGATGGCGACGCGGCAGATCGTGCGGTGGCGACGATGACGTCCATCCAGGCGTCCACACGCCCAGCCCTTGCGTATGACGTGCGGCTGGATGCCGACCTGTCGATCCCTCCTCTCATCCTCACCGAAGCCCAGAGAGCGGCCGGTGTGCTGCTGCGCACGGGCACCAGGCCATTCGGGTCGACCACATGGCTGGATTACCACGACCGGTTCCGCAAGCAGTACGGCCCCGGCGCACTGGTGCCGGTGACGGAGCTGGTGTCGGAGGCGGGATTGGGCTATCCCGGCGGATTCCTCGGCTCGACGCGAGCACGGCCCGCCCACCGCATCCTCACCGAGCGCGATGTGGCGCTGATGCGGCTGATCCAGCAAGCCATGCTCGACGACGCCGACGAGATCGCGCTGACCGACGACGACGTCGCAGCCCTCACCGTCGGCGACCCCACTACCGTCGTGCCACCCGACCGGATCGAGATCGGGTTCGCCCTGTACGCAAAAAGCACCGCGGCGATCGACCGCGGCGACTTCCACCTGCGGGTGACCGCAACGCCCCTGGTGCCCTCCAGCATGGCCGGCCGATTCGCCTACCTCTTGGACGACGACGTCCGGGACCGGCTCGCCGAGACCTATGCCGACCAGTCCAGCGACACGGTCTCAGTGCAGGTGGCGTTCCCGCCCCGCCGTCCCCACCCCGAGAACGTCACCCGTATCCCAGCGTTCCTACGACGCGTCGTTGCGGTGGGGGACGCTCCCGCAGACGCCAAGAGCGGGACGGTCATCGACTTGGAGGATCTGGCGGTCACGGCCGATGCCGAGCAGATGTATCTGGTGCAGGTCTCCACTGGCCGCCGCGTGGTGCCGCAGGTCCCGCACGCGCTCACCCTGTCCGGCCACGCCGGGCCGCTCCCCAGGTTCATCGCCCAGGTCGCCACCGCACGCTCCGCGGTGTTCACCTCCTTCGACCTCGGCGCCGCACGCACCCTGACCTTCGTGCCGCGCATCCGCTACCGGCGGACCGTCCTGTCACCGGCCCGCTGGATCCTTGAGGCCGCCGACCTCCACCCCGTGCGCGGGCTCCCGATTCCAGAATGGAGGCGCCGCTGGCGGGTCCCGACCCGCATCGTGGCCGCGGCCGGAGGTCTGCGGCTTCCG
The DNA here is from genome assembly GCA_023425615.1 of Actinomycetes bacterium. Classification (GTDB taxonomy): domain Bacteria; phylum Actinomycetota; class Actinomycetes; order Streptosporangiales; family Streptosporangiaceae; genus Actinocorallia. Next base: position 3,289 of record JAFACJ010000058.1, on the reverse strand, counting down.
CTCGATCTCGACCGGGCCCTGGACCGCGGCCTCCTGGAGATCCAGTTGCGCAAGCTGGGCCGGCTGGAGTTGATGGAGGACGGATCGGCCGACGGGCTGGGGTGGGTCGGCCGACCGGTGGAGTTCCTCGTCCCGATGCACGCCGCCGACCCGACACCGCGCCCCTTGCTGGCAACCGCCCCGGTCGGCCGGGTGCACAGGCCAGGCGCAGGGCTGGTGCTGCACGCCCAGCTCATCGGCAGCCCCGCCCGGTTCGACGACATCCTCACCGGCCCCCTGCCCGCCTTCCTCGCGGAGCTGGACGGTTCGGTCGAGCGGTGGTGGGTGAACCGCCACCGCGACATGCTCCGGCCCGAATCGGACCAGTACGTGTCGGTCACCGTCCGGCTCCTTGACGCCGATGCCCACGGGCTCGTCGCACGGGCTTTTGCTGACTTCGCCGAACGGCTGACCGAGGCCGGACTGCCCGGTCGGCTCTCTTTCGCCTCCTGGCACGAGCCTTGCGGCCGATACGGCACCGGGACAGCGTGGGAGGCCGCTGAGCAGGTGTTCGCCACGGACACCCGCGCAGCGATCGCCCAGTTGCGCATCGCCCGTGATAGCGGCATCCCGGCACAGGCGCTGGCCGCGGCCGGGATGGTCCACCTTGCCGCCGCGTTCGCGCCCGACCCCGCTTCCGGCTACCAGGCTCTCATCGACCGACTTCCGCAGGGCGGCAGACCGGTCGACCGTGCTGTGGCGGCCTACGTGCACCAGCTGGCCTACCCCGAAGACGGCTACCGGGCCGCCCGCTCATCTCCCGGCGGGGACGAACTCGCGACGGCATGGCTGCAACGCGACGAGGCGCTCTCCTCCTACCGCCTCGCACTGACCGGCCAACGCGAGGCAGGCACGGTCCTGCGCAGCCTGCTGCACGAACACCACCGGCGCGCGGTCTTCGTCGACCCCGAGACCGAGCAGGGCACCGGACGACTCGCACGCGCCGCCGCGATGCGGCTCCTGGCCAGGGGAAGGCAGAGATGACCGACAACCCGGCCTCCGCCCAATCCCTCGCCCATGGCGCGGCCGGGCGAGCGCTGCTGGACATCGAGCGCGCTCTGCAAGGAACCGGCCCATGGGCGACGGCCAAGGCCACCATCCAGAAGGCGGCGCGGACAGTCGATGCCGGCTCGAATGCCGGCCTCTACTACGGAGCCCCAGCCGTGGCATTCATGCTGACCTGCGCCTCGGGCGACGAGAATCCACGCTATGCGGAGGCCGCCCGCACCCTGGACGCGCATGTCCGAGCGGTCACCGCCCGCAAGCTCTCAGACGCCACCGCGGTGACGGAAAGGAGCGACCGGCACGCCGAATTCGCCGACTACGACCTGTTCCGCGGACTGACGGGCCTTGGAGCACTTCTACTGATCCGCGCACCTGGCAGCGACGAGCTCGGCGATGTCCTGTCCTGGCTGGTCGCCCTCACCCGGCCACGCCACCACAACCGAGGAGAACTACCAGGCTGGTGGGTCGACGGCGACCCGGACCCGCTCCTACCCACTCCAGGCGGCCACGCCAACCTCGGAATGGCACACGGCGCCGCCGGAATCCTCGCACTCCTCGCGCTCGCGACCCTGGCCGGGCACACCATCCCCGGGCAGCGCGAGGCGATCTCCTGCCTGGTCGGCCTGTTCGACCAGTGGCGCCAAGACGGCGACGACGGGCCGTGGTGGCCACAATGGCTCACCCGAGACGACCTGCGCGCCGCGGCCCTCACCTCCCACGCCCACCCCGGACGGCCATCCTGGTGCTACGGAGCCGTCGGGATCGCCCGCGCACTCCAACTGGCCGCACAAGCGAACAACGATCAGACCCGGCAGGAAGCCGCCGAAGCCGCGCTGGCCGCGAACCTCACCGACCGGCAGATCGACCGGCTCGACAGAGAGAGCCTGTGCCACGGCCTGGCCGGCGTCTACCAAACCGCCTACCGGGCAGCCCAGGACGCCCGTACTCCCGCAATCGAACGCCGTCTGCCCGCACTCGCCGCACGCTTCACCGACCTGACCGAGCAGACGGGATCCGACGGCCTGCTGACCGGAAGAGCTGGAATCGCCCTGGCCGTCGAAACCGCGCACCATGACAAGCCACCTTCTTCAGGCTGGGACCGATGCCTGCTCATCACCTGACCACCGCACCCGACCCGCCCCATGCGGCCACCGGTATCGGCGCCGCGGTGCGGGCCGTCCTGTCCGGCGACGACACCGCCGCGGTCGCCGCAGCCCACACCATCAGCCCCGCAGACCTTGATGACGCCGTCGCGATCTACCATGCCGCCGGGATCGCCGCCCTCGACCAGGCCGTCGACGGCAACTGGTTCCAAGCCCTGATCGAATTCACCGACTGGAAGTCGGCCGAAACGATCGGAGCCCACCTGCTCGGACCCCGACTGGATTCTCTGGCCACCGACGGCCGTATCAGCGGCTGGTGGTTCCTTCGCAAATATCCATGCTGGCGGCTACGACTCCACAACGCCGACCCCGCAGACGTCACACAGACCCTGGACGATCTGGCCGAGGAAGGGACGATCGCCCGCTGGCAGCGCACCCTGTACGAGCCCGAGACCGCCGCGTTCGGCGGCCGGACCGCCATGGACGTCATCCACGACCTGTTCTGCCGCGACTCCACCGGAATCCTGGACTACGCACGGCACCCCGCCCCCGCAATAGGCCGCAAGGAACTGTCGCTCCTTCTGCTGAACGGTATGTTCCAAGCCGCGCATCTGGATCAGTTCGAACGGGGAGAGGTGTTCATCCGAACCGCCCGGCTGAGACCACCCCCACCAGACGACGCGGACCTGACACCGCTCGCCAACGGCATAAGGCATTTCCTGTCGGTCCCCGACCTATCCGTCAGCCCCCTCTTCTCAGCCCAAGGGCCCGCCGCCCACGCGACCGCGTGGCTCACCGCCCACACCGACGCCGGCACCCGACTCGCCTCCGCCGCCCGCGCAGGACACCTGGAGCGAGGGCTGCGCGCCTTGCTCACCCACGTCGTGATCTTCCACTGGAACCGCATCGGCCTGTCGGCCGACCAGCAAGGCATCCTCGCCCACGCCGCAGCAGCCGCTCTGCTGCCACCCGACTGATCCCTTTGGACCAGACCATGCATTCCGACACCCGCAACGGCCCTCTCCGATACTTCCCTCTCATCGGCTGGGGAAGACCAAGCTGCCCGCCCCTGAAGCAGCGCCTCGCCGATCTCGCCCAAGGCGTACGTGCCGCGCACCAACCCGGCGCCGACGTCCTTCACG
>JAFACJ010000054.1 GCA_023425615.1 Actinomycetes bacterium | reverse complement strand
GATGCTTGATCGACTGGAAGGAGCCGATCGGACGCCCGAACTGCACGCGGACCTTGGCGTAGGCCACCGCGGTCTCCTGCGCCCACCGCGCGATGCCCGCCGCCTCTGCCGCCGCGGTCGTCACGTGGAGGTCGCGGACGAGATCGGCGTCGGCGTCGGCGAGAACGCGGTCCTCCGGGACCAGCGCCCCCGCCAGCGAGACACGGGCCAGCGGACGCGTCACGTCCAGGCTGTCGATCGGCGTCACCGTCGCGCCCTCGTCCACCTCGACCACCAGCCACAGGGTGTCCTCCCCCGCCCTGGCCGAGACCAGCAGCCAGCCCGCCTGCCCTGCGCCGATGACCCGGCCGGCGTCTCCTGACACACGCCAGCCACCGGGTTCGCGCGATGCCTCAAGGTCGCCTTCCAGTGCCACGGCGACGATGGCCGTGCCCGCCGCGATCTCGGAGAGCAGCTTCTCGAAGGACTCCTCGCGCGTCCTCTGCGCCACCAGGACGAGTCCCGCCGCCGCAGAGGGGGCGAGGGGGCCCGTGGCCATCTGATGGCCCAGTTCGGCGAGGGCGACGGCGAGCTCCTCCACGCCCGCTCCCTCGCCCCCGACGGACTCGGGCAGGGCGAGTCCGGGAAGCCCGAGCTCCACGGCCTGCGACCACCAGTCGGGGAGACCGCGCGGACGCTCGCCGGGCGGCACGTCGATCTCGGCACGCGCGGCCGGCCTCAGCCCGCACCGTTCTCCCCACGCGGCGACCGAGGTCGCCAGGATCTCCTGATCCCTGGTCACCGTGAGTGACATCTCCAGCCTTGCCTCTCTGCGAAGGACGCGTTCCGTGAGGGGGCCGGGGCTTCCCGGAAAGCCCACGACCGTGCTCTCGTCAGTGGCCGATGCCCAGCAGGTCCAGGACGTTGGTCCGCATGATCTGGTCGGTCTCCGGCTCGGTGAAGCCGTGGAGCTCCTTCGTGAAGTCGATCGGGTTCGCCAGGCCCTCGCCGTGCGGCCAGTCCGAGCCGAACAGCACACGGTCGGCGCCGATGACGTCGGCGAGCTTGCGGACGTCCTCCTCGTAGTAGGGGACGACCCACAGGTGCCGGTGGATCGTCTCGAGCGGGTCCTCCCTGAACGCCCGCGGTGTCTGGTTCGCCTGCTTGCGCAGCCGCTTGAGCAGCAGGTGCACCCAGTCCGAGCCGTTCTCGATGCTCGCCACGCGCAGCTTCGGATGACGGGCGAAGACGCCGTCGATGATGAGGCTCGCGAGCGTGTCGTGGATGGCGCGGTCGGCCACCACCAGGTTCCCCAGCGGGTTGGCGTTGCGGAACGGGACGAACCGCTCCGGTCCGCCCCAGGCGGCGGCGAACATGTTGTAGCCGCTGTCGCTCAGATGGAAGCCGACCGCGATGCCGGCCTCCGCCAGCCTGGCCCACACCTTGTCGTACATGCGGTGCCCGAAGGACCGCGACCTGCCGTAGGGCGCGGGGACCGGGGCGGGGCGCACGCTGACGATCCGCACGTCGCGCGCGATGAGCCGGTCGATCTCCTCGACCGCCGCGTCGGGGTCGGCGAAGGAGAGCATCGGCGCGGCGAAGATACGGCCCTTGTAGGAGTAGCCCCAGTCCTCGTCGAGCCACTTGTTGAAGGCGGTGAGGCTGGCCATCGTGGCGGGGATGTCATCGCGCAGCCCCTCCTCGACGCCGCAGCCGAGCGTCGGGAACAGCAGCGCGCCGGACAGGCCCTGCTCGTCCATGACCTCCAGGCGCAGATCGCGGTCCTGGTAGGCGGGGTTCAGCGGTTCGACCTTCATCAGGCTGCGCGGGTCGACGCCCTCGGGGATCCGGCCGCGGAACAGCAGGTCCTGGCAGCCGGGGACGATGATCGGGTCGAAGGTGGGGTTGGGCACGAACTCCAGGAGCCGCCCGCCGGCCAGCAGGTTGGTGTGCCTGCCCCGCTTGACCACCTCGATGCCCCGGTACTTGAACTCCGGGTCGAGATGGCGTGTGAAGGCGTCGATCTTCTCGTAGTAGTGGTTGTCCGCGTCGAACGGCAGGGAGTAACCCGCAGGGGCGTCCGTCCGCTCGGAAGAAGCGATCGTCACCGTCGTTCACCTCCGTTGAAGAAGAAGCGCTCCGCGTTGCCGTACAGGTAGTCGTCGAGCACCTCGGGTTCGAGGTCGAGCTGCGCCGCCTCGGTGACGGTGCGCGTGAGGGAGAGGGCGGGGGCGTCCGAGGCGAAGATGATCTTCTTCTTGCCGCGCGTCCTCATGTAGTGCAGCAGCGACTCGGGCAGGTACTTGGGCGACCAGGCCGAGGTCATCAGATGCAGGTTCCGGTACTTGATCATCAAGCGGATGGCGGTGTCCCACCAGGGGTCCGCCCCGTGGATCATGCACAGCCTCAGTTCCGGAAAGCGCACGCAGACCCGGTCCAGGTGGATCGGGTTCTGCGCCTCGCCCGGCAGCGGCGGTCCGGGCAGCCCCGTGTTGACGCAGACCGGCAGGTCCAGTTCGCACGCCTTGGTGTAGAGCGGGTAGTAGACCGCGTCGCCGGGGGGATAGTTGCCATCGCCCCAGAAGCTCGGCCCCACCGAGACATAGGAGACCGGCGCGTTCGCCACCACCTCCGTCAGGGCGCGGAGGCTCGGCATCGGCCGCAGCAGATCGAGGCCGCCGACACCGAGCGAGAAGCGCTCGGGCGCCTTCTCCACGAACTCCCGCGCCTTGGACATGGAGCCGGTCTTCAGGTTGCTCATGAGGATGGCGCGACGCACACCGAGCCGGTCCATCTCCTCGACCAGTTCGCCGAAGTCGATGTCCTTGAGGAAGGACTCCCCTCCCTTGAAGTAGTCCTCCTTCACCCTCACGAGCCAGTCCGGCGGGTTCTTGCCGCTGACCAGGCTCACGTTCACCAGGCAGTCGATGGCCCTGGGCACCGTCGTCATGGGCTTCCCTTCTCGCGTCGCGGCCGGGGCCGGGGCCGGGGCTGCGGATCATCAGATCGATCCAGGCGTCGATCTCGCACGAGGCGGACGACCCGCGCTCGGTCGGCCTGTTCGTCCAGCGGTACGCGATCAGCGGGCTGACCTGAACCCGGCGTCATCGCGCTTCGAGGACCAATGCCTGTGCCGACTGCCCGAGACGGCCGCCGGAGTCATAGAGGGTGGCGACGCTCAAGCCGCATCCGTTGGGCTGGAGGACCCCGGAGCACACCAGCCCCACCCAGGGCCCGACCGGTTCCCGGGAGACGTGCAGGCTCAGTTCGGCGTTCATGAAGCTCCACCGGTCGAAGGGCAGCCTCGCGTTCGTGGCGGCGGACGCGTGATCCGCCGCCACCGCCGCCCGCGCGATCGCGGGTGTCGGCTCGCCCGCGATGACCGGGACCAGCAGGTTGATCCACAATCCGACGCCGCCCCCGTCCAGCTCCGGGGAGCGCAGCGAACGCACCGACACCGAACTGCTGTCGAAGCAGTCCCAGGGGACGACACCGCGCGCGGCCGGGGTGGGCCGGCTCAGATCCGGCACCGGTGCCCCCGCGAACGGATCCGGATGCTCCGTCGCGCCCTCGGGCAGGTCCAGCTCGGCACGGCGCACCGCCACGCACTGCGCGCGCGCCACCGGCACGTCGTCCGCCGTGAGGGTGACCGTCTGGCGCACCACGCGTTTGCCGCCCTCCGCCACGCTCGTGACCAGGGTCATCGGGACGGCGGGCACCGGAGCCAGCAGGTCGAAGGTGACACGTGCCGGCGTCCATCCCGGCACGTCGATACCGCACGCCAGCAGTCCCGCCACGGCGGCGCCGTGCAGCGCGTCACGGCGCCAGGGACCGCGGGCGTACCCCGTCGGGACGATCCGGGAACCGTCCCGCTCGAACAACGCGGCATCACGCGGGGCGTTCGACACGCTCTCCCCCGCCGCGGCGACGTCCATGGGCATCTCCATCGCCTCTCTCATCGGCCGTGCTCTCCGCCGTCGAGTCTCGCCTGCCCCCGGCGGACGGTGATCGGCTCGGCGAGGCTCTGCTCGTCGCAGACGCGCTGGAGCTTGTCGAGCGTCTCGGCGAGACCGGGGCCCAGCCGCTTTCCGGGGGTGAAGGTCGCCGGCAGGTGCTTCATGCCGTTGATGACGCCGATCGTGTCGTAGTGCACCGCCCCTCCGGTGACGCACGTGAAGTCGGGCATCCGGTCGAGCACCGCGGTGATCATGGTCTTGAAGAGCACCCGTGCCACGTTCGAGCCGATGCACCGGTGGATGCCGAGGCCGAAGCTGTTGTGCCGGTTGCCCTCCCGGTCGAGATGGACGGTGTGCGGGTCCGCGAAGACCGTCTCGTCGCGGTTGGCCATCGCCCATGACAGCCAGAGCCGCTCGCCCTCCTTGAACTCCGTGCCGTTGATCACGCAGTCCTGGGAGATCGTGCGTCCGTCGCCCTGAGCGGGGGTGAAGAACCGCAGGAACTCCTCCGTCGCGCTGTCCAGCAGCGTCTCCCGCTCCCGGCTCAGCCGCTCGCGCTGGTCGGGGTGCTGCGACAGCCACTCCAGTGAGTGCGCGGTCAGCGCGGTGGTCGTGTCGAAACCACCGCCGAGGAGCAGCATGAGGACGCCGAAGAGCTCCATGTCGTCGCGCCGCTCGCCGTTGATCTCGATGTTGACCAGCTCTTTGATCAGGCCGGGACGGGGGTCGGTCCGCGCGTCGCGCAGCGACTCCATCATGTGCGCGCCCATGCGGAACTGGAGGTCGCGCACCCGGGAGTACTCCGGTGAGTCCATCGGGGTGTAGACCGCGGCGTGGATCGGCTCGCAGTAGATCTCCCAGGCCGCCAGCGGCATGCCGAGCAGGGCCATGGTGAGCACCGCCGGCACGATGTTGGCCAGGTCGTCGACGAAGTCGATACGGCCGGTCTCGATCACCTCGTCCAGGCACGCGCGGGTCAGCTCGTCCACCACCGGCTTCCATCTGGCGACGGCCGCCGGCGAGAGGTAGGGGTTCAGCGCCTGCCGGTAGTACCGCTGCTCCGGCGGGTCCATCTCCAGGAAGCCGCCCTGCACCCGGATCCCCTCCAGGGCCGGGGGCGGGATGGTGACTCCGACGTATCCCCGCCTGGTGCCGTTGACGTCGTTGTCGTTCGACAGCACGTCGGCACGCCTGGCGAGGTCGAACAGCTCCTTGTTCCCGCTGGCGAACCAGTGGCCGCCGTGCGTGTCGTTCCAGGCCACCGGGCACTTGGCGTGCAGCTCGTCCGTGATCTGCGCGAACTCGACGCGGTAGCGCGAGGAGTGCCGGTCCATGCTGATGGTGTGCCTCCGGCGCTCCGCGTCGTCGGCGGGCGCCAGGTCATCGCGCACGGCGTCCTCCTCCGGCCGGTACCTTCAGCAGCTCCATCATGGTGCCGCCCATGATCTTGGCGATGTCCTCCTCGGGCAGGCCGGCGAGGGTGTCGAGGTAGCTGAGCGGCTCGGCGAGGCCCTCGGCGTGCGGCCAGTCCGAGCCGAACACGATACGGTCGGCGCCGACCAGCGGCACCAGGTCGGCGATGCGGTCCTCCCAGAACGGGTTGATGTACACGCACCGCTTGAACGCCTCGACGGGGTCCTCGTCGAACTGCCCGGGCATCTTGCCGTAGACGTCCTTCAGGCTCTTGAACAGCTCGGGTACCCAGTCCGAGCCGTTCTCGATCGACAGGATCCGCAGGTCCGGGTTGCGCGAGAGCGCGCCATGGCAGGTCAGCGCCAGCATCGCGTCGATGATCGGGCGCTTGCCCATCGCCGCCACCCGGAACGCCGTCGGCCGGAACGGCGTGTACTCGCGACCCGGCTCCCACACGTTCTGGAACTCCGAGTACCCGCTGTCGGACGCGTGCATCGACACCGGGATGTCCGCCTCGACGGCCGCCCGCCAGAACGTGTCGAACTCCGGCAGCCCGAACGAACGGCTCCCCCGGTAGCCCGGCACCGGGGCGGGCCGCACCAGCACGGTGCGCGCGCCGCGCTCCAGGCACCAGTGCAACTCCTCCACGGCGCGCTCCACGATCGGCAGCGTGACCACGGGAACGGCGAAGATCCGGCCCTCGTAGTCGAACGACCAGGTCTCGTGGATCCATTCGTTCAGCGCGTGTATCACATCGTGTGTCAGGTCCGGATCGTCCTTCAGCCGCTCCTCGACCAGGCTGGCCAGCGTCGGGAACACCAGGCAGTGGTCCAGCCCCTGCTCGTCCATCACCTCCAGGCGCGGCCCCGGCTCGCGGAACGCCGGGATCGCCTTCATCGGCTCGCCCATCAACTCGCGTGGCGACTTGCCCTCCGGGTTGCCCGAGCGGAAGTACTCCTCCTGCGCGCCGGGCCGCGCCACCACGTCGAACGTCGGGTTCGGGATGAAGTCGCTGATCACCCCCCGCACCGCGATCTTGGTACGGCCCCTGACCTCCACGTAGTCGATCGCGCCCTTCGCCCGGTCGGGCAGGAACTTGGTGAGCGCCTCGCGCGGCTCGTAGAGGTGGTTGTCGGCGTCGAAGACCGGAATCCCGAGGCTCCTTGGCGGCATGTCTTCTCCTCAGCGTGAGTGCCCGGCACGAAACCAGCACATGCGATTACGAGAGATGCGTTACCGATATATGAAAATGAACTTACCACTCAAGGGTACGTGGCGATACCCACCAGTCCCGCCCGGCAGAACCCCCACAGCACACCCGGATCCGAAGCACCACCGAACCGCGGCGTCCCCAACGCGTTCAACACCGCGGCACCCACCACCAACTCCACGAACACCGCCG
>JAFACJ010000017.1 GCA_023425615.1 Actinomycetes bacterium | reverse complement strand
CTTGCGCGCGGCGAGACGGCCGGCCACCCCGCCCCGCGACCCCAGGAGCATCAGGGTCGCCGCGGGGTCGGCGAAGAGCTTCTTCGCCATGGCGAACTCACGCGATGAAATACCCATCAGGCCCCATAGTGGTGCGCGGCATCCTCTGGAAGGACAAGATACGGAACCCCGTCCACGATCTTGGCGGTGGGCTGGTGCGCCGTGAATCTGCGCTGATGGGCCAGGACCTCGGCGACCGAGCCGAACGGCACGAGATCGTTCAGCGTCGCCAGGGTCGGCGGGAGCAGCGCCATCCGCCCCTCCGCCGCCTGCTCCAGGGCGTCCTGCGGCCGGATCCACACCACGGTGTCGGCCTCGGTGCTGACGTCAAGCGCCCGCTGGCCCGCCGGCAGCGCGGCGACGAAGAACCGGGTGTCATACCGCTTGAGCTCGACGGTCGGCGTGATCCAGTGGCCCCAGGGCCGCAGGAGGTCGGCCCGCAGGACGAGCCCGCGCTTGTCCAGGAACTCCGCCATGGAGTGGCTGCGATCCAGCAGCGCCAGCCGGTCGGCCTCGAACGGGGCGGTGTCCGCGATGATCGAGTCCGGGGACGGGCCTGCCAGCAGGACGTGCGCCTCCTCGAACGTCTCACGGACCGCCGCGCAGACCAGCTCCCTGGCCAGCCGGGCGTCGGCGCCGAAGGCGGCGCCCCAGCCCTCCCAGTCGACCCAGTCGCTGCCGGGCTGGTCGTACTCGGCGTCCCTGGCGTCGACCGAGCCGCCGGGGAACACGTACACCCCCGGGGCGAAGGCCATGGAGGAGACCCGCCGGAGCATGAAGACCTCCAGCCGGCCGTCCCGGTCCCGCAGCAGCACCACGGTCGCGGCATGACGCGGGACCGGCGGCTGACTGCGGCCGGTCTCGTAGTCCTGGATGCGTTCCAGGAACTCCTCGGGAAGTCTGAGTCCGTTCATCCGGTCAATGTGTGCGTATTACACCCGATAAGTCAAGGATCGCTTACTCAGCGGACCTCGGCGATCAACTCCACCTCGACCGGCGCGTCCAGCGGCAGCACCGCGACCCCGACGGCGCTGCGGGCGTGCTCACCGGCACCGCCGAACACCTGGCCCAGCAGTTCGCTGGCCCCGTTGACCACCGCGGGCTGGGCGAGGAATCCCGGCTCGCTGGCCACGAATCCCACGAGCTTGACGATCCGCACCACGTCGTCGAGGCTCACCTGGGTGGCCAGCGCCGCTATCGCGTTCAGCGCGCAGATCCGGGCCAGCTCCACACCCCGCTCCAGGCTCACCGCGCCGCCGAGCTTGCCCTGCTCGGGCAGTGTCCCGTCCACGAAGGGAAGCTGCCCCGAGGTGTGGACATAGGACCCGCTGCGGACGGCGGGAACATAGGCGGCGACCGGCTTGGGCACCTCGGGCAGCGCCAGGCCGAGCTCCTGGAGCCGCGCCGCGACGGCGCTCATGCCAGCGGCCTCTTGAAGTAGGCGACGAGCGTGTCGCCGCCCTGCGGCCCGGGGATCACCTGGACCAGCTCCCAGCCGTCCTGGCCCCAGTTGTCGAGGATCTGCTTCGTCGCGTGAATCAGCAGCGGTGCTGTCGCGTACTCCCACTTGGTCATGGGCCAAGCGTAGAAGATCCACCGCCCCCGAACGGTTCCGACCTGTGGATCGTCAGGCGGGCGTCTCCTTGTGGGCTACCGCGCCTTCGCCGTGATGTTCGACACCCGCCTCGACCTCGGCGACGTCCGGCAGTGACTCGATCGCCTCCTCCAGTGCGGGCGGCTCGGCGATCTCGGGCTCGGGCTCGGCCTCCGGCTCGGGCTCGGCGCCGCCGCCCGCCGCCTTGTCGAAGAAGCGCAGCAGCTCCACCGGGAGCGGCATGATCAGCGTGCTGTTCTTCTCCGCCGCCACGTCGGTGACGGTCTGCAGCAGGCGGAGCTGGAGCGAGGCCGGGTCCTTGGACAGCTCGTGCGCGGCGGCGGCCAGCCGCTTGGACGCCTGGTACTCGCCGTCGGCGCTGATGATCCGGGCGCGGCGCTCCCGCTCGGCCTCGGCCTGCCGCGCCATCGACCGCTTCATGCCCTCCGGCAGCGAGACGTCCTTGATCTCGACCCGCTCGATCCGCACGCCCCACGGGCCCTCGGTCATCTCGTCGATGATCGACCGCAGCTCGGCGTTGATCTTGTCGCGTTCGGCGAGGAGGTCCTGCATCTCCGCCTTGCCGATCACCGACCGCAGCGACGTCTGCGCCACCTGGGACACGGCGTACACATAGTTCTGGACGTTCACGATCGCCTTGCCGGGATCGATCACCCGGAAGTAGACGACGGCGTCGACCCGCACCGACACATTGTCGGAGGTGATGCCGTCCTGCCCCGGCACGCCCATCGCGACCGTCTGCATGTTGACCTTCTGCAACCGGTCGATCAGCGGGACGATCAGCGTGAGCCCCGGGGCTCGCACCAGCGCCGGCCCCTGCGGGGCCTCACGCTGGATCTGGCCGAACCGGAAGACGAGTCCGCGTTCCCATTCCTGGACGACGCGGACGCCCGTGGCCAGGGCGATCAGCAGGAAGAAGACCAGGACCGCCAGGATAATGACGAGTGCTTCCATCACGGGCACCTCTCATCGGGGGAAGCCGGGCCGGACCGTGCCTCATATCAGACCGATCTCTAGTACCCCCCGGTTCCACCTTAGGACGGGGAAACCGGTTCATGAATCCCCACGAGCACCCTCAAGTTCTTTGCAGGGCGAACGATAACCTCGAAGTGTGAGCGCGAAAGATACCGATTGGGACGGCGTGCGGCTGCACGTCGTCACGGGCAAGGGCGGCACCGGGAAGACGACGGTCGCCGCCGCGCTGGCCCTCGCACTCGCCGCCGGCGGCAAGAAGGTGCTGCTCGCGGAGGTCGAGGGAAGGCAGGGCATCGCCCAGCTCTTCGATGTGCCCCCGCTGCCCTACGAGGAACGCAAGGTCGCCGTCGCGCCCGATGGCGGCGAGGTCTTCGCCCTGGCCATCGACACCGAGGAGGCGCTCATCGAGTACCTCGAGATGTTCTACAGCCTGCGACGCGCCGGTAAAGCGCTGACCAAGCTCGGTGTCATCGACTTCGTCACCACCATCGCGCCCGGCCTGCGGGATGTGATCCTCACCGGAAAGGTGAGCGAGTCCGTGCGCCGCCGCGAGAAGAACGGCAGGTTCAAGTACGACGCCGTCATCATGGACGCCCCGCCCACCGGGAGGATCTCCAAGTTCCTCAATGTCAGCGACGAGGTGTCGAGCCTGGCCAAGGTCGGCCCCGTGCGCAACCACGGCGACCTCGTCATGAGCGTCATCCGCTCCCCGCAGACCGTCGTCCACTTCGTGACCCTGCTGGAGGAGATGCCGGTGCAGGAGACCCTGGACGGCATCCACGACCTGAACGAGACGGGCATCAACGTCGGCGCCGTCATCGTCAACATGGAGCGCCCCGCCGTCCTGTCCTCCGGGGATCTGGCCGAAGCCGGACGCGACGCGCTCGACCTCGACGAGATCGTCCGCGGTCTGAAGTCCTCGGGCCTGGAGCAGCACTCCGGCCAGTACGCCACCGCGCTCGCCGCCGAGGCGTACGAGCACGCCAAGCGCACCGCGCTGGAGCAGCGGGAGAAGGCCCGCATCACCCACGAGCCGCGCTACGACCTGCCGCTTCTGCCCGACGGCATGGACCTCGCCGGACTGTACGACCTCGCCCAAGCCCTGCGCGACCAAGGAGCGGCGTGAAGAACCTCGACATCGACGCGCTGATCGACGACCGGCGCACCCGGATCATCGTGTG
>JAFACJ010001139.1 GCA_023425615.1 Actinomycetes bacterium | reverse complement strand
CCTCTTCGACTGGCCCGACCATGGTGCGGGGGGCCTGGCGGCCGTGTGGGGGGGGGCCTGGACGGGCGGTCAGCGGTCGGCGGGGGCCAGGAGGGTGGTGACCAGGTCGTCGAGGCTGATCAGGCCGATCAGGCCGTGGTCGTCGCGGACCAGGCCGAGCTGGCTGTGCTGGCCGCGCAGGATCGCCACCGCGCCGGCGACCGGGATGTCGGGGGTGAGGACCGGGACGGGGTAGCCCGCGTCCAGGGCGCGGAACGGTTTGCCCTGGGCGTGCGCCAGATAGGCGTCACGGGCGTGGACCATGCCGATCAGCTCGCCGTCTCCGTCGCGCAGCAGCAGCCGGGTGTGGCCGGTCCGCACCGCGGTGTCGATCACTGTGCGGGCGTCGGCGTCGGGGTCGACGCCCGTCAGCTCCGACAGCGGGGTGACCAGCGGGAGCAGGCTGGTCTCCGGCGCTTCCAGGGCCCGGCTGAGCATGTTGCGGTCCACCTCGTCGATCAGGCCGAGGCGGCGTGACTCATCCACCAGATGCCTGAGCTGCTCGGGGGTGCGCGACACCGACATCGAGTCGCGGGGCTGGACGCCCAGCAGCCGCACCAGCATGTTGGTGATCAGGTTGAGCGCCAGCAGGACGGCGCGGAAGAGCTTGGTGAAGCCGCGGAACGGCAGCGCCAGCAGCGTCGCCGAGCGCTCCGGGTTGGCGATCGCCCAGGACTTGGGCGCCATCTCGCCCATGACCATGTGCAGGAACGTCACCAGCGCCAGCGCGATCATGAACGACACCGCGTGCGAGGCGGTGTGCGACAGGCCGACCGCGTGGAAGGCGGGGCTGAGCACCTCGGCGATCACCGGCTCGGACACGATGCCCAGACCCAGCGAGCACATGGTGATGCCGAGCTGCGCCCCGGCGAGCATGAGCGACAGCTCACGGATCCCCGCGACGGCGGACGCCGCGGCACGGTTCCCCTCGGCCGCGGCACGCTCCAGCCGCGGCCGCTTGGCCGCCACCAGCGCGAACTCCGCCGCCACGAAGAAGCCGTTGCCCAGCAGCAGAAGGAAGGTCAGCAGGATCCCCGAAGGCAGGTTCATCGCGACTCCTCCGGGTGGAGCGCCTGACCGCGCAGCCTGATCTTGTCAGGCACGTGGTGGCCGTTGCTCAGCACTTCGATCTCGATCCTGCGGCCCGCCTCCTCCACGACGATGACGTCGCCCGGTTCGGCGAACCTGCCCAGCCGGCGCAGGATCAGCCCCGCGACCGTGTCGTAGTCGCCTTCGGGCAGCTCCAGGCCGGTGAGCTGGTCGATCTCGTCGATCCGCAGCCCGGCGTCCAGATGCCACCACTCGTCCTTGGGCGTGACCTGGGGGATCTCCAGGTCCGTCTCATCGGAGATGTCGCCGACGAGCTCCTCGGCGACGTCCTCCAAGGTGAGCAGCCCGGCGAACCCGCCGTACTCGTCGATCACGACGGCGATCTCGTCGCGGCGCTCCTGCATCTGGACGATCACCTCGGGCAGCGGCAGCGAGTCGGGGACGAGCAGCGCCGGACGGGCCAGCTCGCCCGCCGTCACCCGCGCCCGCTCGGCGTCGCCGACCGGCAGGAGCTGCCGCAGGCCCAGCACGCCCACGATGTCATCGACCCGATCGCCGACCACCGGGTAGTGGGTGTGGCCGCTCCGCCCGATGATCTCGACGATCTCCTCGGCCGTCGCCGAGGCGGGGACGGTCACCACGTCGACCCGGGGGATCATCGCCTCGTCCGCGGTGTGGTCGGAGAACACCAGGGCCCGCTCCAGCAGGTGGACGTGCTCGTCGGCGAACTCCTCCTCCGACTCCCCGATGATCAGGCCGAGCTCCTCCAGCGTCGCGCCGTGGTGGAGTTCCTCGACGGGTTCGATGCCCGCCGCCCGCAGCACCCGGTTGGCCGAGGAGTCGAACAGCCTGATCACCGGGGCGGCGATCGCCAGGTAGACCAGGGTGGACGGCGCCAGCAGCCGGGCCAGGGTCTCGGCCTTGGCCAGCGCCAGGTTCTTGGGGAGCAGCTCGCCGAGCACCATCTGGATGATGATCGCCAGGATGAAGCCGATGGCCAGCGCCACACCGCCGACCGCCGCGTCCGGCACGCCCAGCGGTTCCAGGGCCGGCCTGATCAGCCCGGCCAGCGCGGGTTCGGCGATGAAGCCGACGACCAGCGTGGTCACCGTGATCCCGAGCTGGGACCCCGAGAGCATGAACGACAGCCGTTCCATCACCCGGACGGCCCGTGCCGCCCCCTTGTCGCCCTCGTGCGCGGCCTGTTCCAGCTCGATCCGGTCGGCCGTCACATAAGTGAACTCCTGTGCCACGAAATACCCGGTCGCCGCCGTCAGGATGAACACGGCGGCCAACCCGAACAGGACGTTCACCGGATCACACCCTGCCTGTGCGACAGGTCGGTTCTATGACCGGGGTCCGAATTATCGGACACCAGCACTCCTCTCCTTACTCGTCTCCGTCCGGCCCGGCGGGCTGGATCGTCCAAGGTTGTTTCCTTAAACACTACGGCCCCACCACCCCTTACCGCGCTGGTGGATCTCGGTCTGTGGATATCCGATCCACGCGGTCTTTCCGTGATCGAATGAGAGCGCTGAGTGACCGGAGTGGATCGAGGAGAGGAAGGCCGGGCATGGCCACCACCAAGGAACTGGTCGAACGGATGCTGGGCGACACCGTCGCCGCGCTGGAGACGCTCAACATCTGCCTGGGGGTACGGCTGGGGCTGTACGACGCGCTGGCCGAGGGGCCGCTCGACGCGAACGGGCTCGCGGGAAAGGCGGGCATCCACCCGCGTTACGCCAGGGAATGGCTGGAACAGCAGGGCGTCTCCGGCTGGCTGACGGCGGAGACGGGCTCCGGCGGAGATCCGTACACGCGGCGGTTCTATCTGCCGGACGAGTCCTATCAGGTCCTCGTCGACCGGGACAGCCCCTCCTACATGGGCGCCCTCCCCCTGTTCTTCACGTCCATCAGCGGAGTCCTCGACCAGGTGGCCGGAGCCTTCCGCACCGGTGGAGGCGTCCCCTTCTCCGCCTACGGGGCCGACACCCGCCACGGCATCGGCGGGCTGAACCGCCCGATGTTCCTCCACTCGATCGGCGAGTGGATCAACGCCCTCCCCGGCGTCCCGCCCCGCCTGGCCGAGGCCGGCGCCCACGTCCTCGACCTCGGCTGCGGCACGGGCTGGTCCTCCATCGCCATCGCCGAGGCCTTCCCCGCCACCCGAGTCCACGGCGTCGACCTGGACGAGTCCTCCGTCACGGAAGCACGCCAGAACGCCGCCTCCCGCGGCGTCTCCGACCGTGTCACCTTCACCCGCGGCGACGCCGCCACTTTCGACCCCGGCCCCACCAGATACGACCTGGCCTGCCTCTTCGAGTCCCTCCACGACATGGCCGACCCCATAGGAGTGCTCCGCAACGTCCTACACGCCCTCACCCCCGACGGCTCCGTCCTGATCGGCGACGAACGCGTGGCCGACGCCTACACCGCCCCCGGCGACCTCCTGGAACGCCTCAACTACGCCTTCAGCACCCTCCACTGCCTCCCCGCCACCCGCGCCGAAGGAGCAAAGGTGGAGGCAGGCACCGTCCTACGCCCCGGCACCATCAACGCCTACGCCGCCGACGCCGGCTACACCTTCGCCGAGGAAGCCCCCATAGACCATGACTTCTGGCGCTTCTACCACCTGACCGCCTGACCACCCGAGGCCGACAGTGATCCCTACGAAGACCACGCCCTTCCCCGAGGCCAGGCACCGGTCGTCTCGGGCCTCCCCGCCAACAAGCTGCGGACGCCCGCCCCCGCCGCCCTTCCCAAGACCATCGCCCTTCCCCAAGACCCACGAGGTTCCTCGAACAGCAGCACCGAACGAGTACCGCAGCCACCTCCGATGGCCGACGGCTCACCAGAGCCAGACAGCGCATCGACCCTCGACGGCCGATGCCGCCATCCCACGTTCCCTGCCGGTATCGGTGTCCCCGGCGTCTGCCGAACCGGGTATGGCCGTCCCGGATGGGCGGCGTGGCCTTCTTAGACGGGCATACGGTCATCGCGGTCGAACGGCGCGGTCGCCCCCAGCGAGGGCCCTTGCGTCTTGCGGCCTGCGTTGGTGGCTGTGTCCGCTGGTGCAACAGACACAGCCATCACTGGCGAATAACCGTTCCGGAAGGGCGCCGCAGTGGGTGTGCGGCCTTCGCAGACGGACAGCGGTCCTTCTGGACGGATGAGGCGACCGTCCGGGACGGACGATCGCCGTTCGTTTTGCTGGCCGCGCTGGTTGCGGTGGCGGTGTTCCACGGAACGGAAGAGCGAGCGGCTCAGAAGGTGGTGGTCGTTAGGGAGCGGGTCGGGCGGTGATCAGGAGTGGGCGTTGGGGATGGGGGCGGGGAGGGCTTCGAGGTTCTCCAGCCAGCCTGTGGGCAGGGCTGCCAGGCCGGTGCGGGCGGCGACGATACCGCCGACGATCGCGCAGTTGGTGTCGACGTCCCCGCCGGCCGCGGCGGTGCGCCAGAACGCGCGCTCGTAGTCGTCGAGGTCCTTGGCGGCGGCCCACAGGCAGAACGGAACGGTGTCGTGCGCCGCGATCTGGTGGCCGTTGCCCAGGACGGACGAGGCGAGTCCCGGTTCGTCGATCGTCAGCAGCCGCCGCGCCTCCTCGACCCCGTCCCGGACGAATCCCGGTGGCAGGAACTCCAGCACCCGGTCGAGGAACCGGCCGGGCGACAGGCTCTCCTCGGTGGCCGCGACGGCCGCCGCCACCGCCACCGCGACACCGCCGGAGATTGCTTCGGGATGGGTGTGCGTGACCTCGGCCGACTTCACGGCCTCAGCGGCGAGCCGCTCCAGGTCATCGTGGAACCAGACACCGAGCGGAGCGATCCGCATGGCCGCCCCGTTCCCCCAGGAGCCCTTCCCGTCGAAGGCGCCGACCGCCAGTTCCCTCCAGTCGCCGCCTTCCCGGATGAGACGCAGAATCCGGTTGGTCGACGGGCCGTAGCCGCGATGGGAATCGTGCAGATCGGCGAAGGTACGGGCCAGGAGATCCTGGTCGACATGCCCGGCCTGGTCGAGGACGAGCCAGATCCCGCACGCCATCTGAGTGTCGTCCGTCCACTCCCACGGCCCCGGCGGCACCTCCCGCCGTGCATAACCCGCGAGATTGCCCGGCACGAAGAACTGGGAGCCCAGCGCGTCCCCCAGAGCGAGCCCGTACAGGGACACCAACGCCGCGTCACGTCTCTGAATATCCATTGACCGCCATTTTATACTCATTTCGAGAAAAACTCAGGAGGCAACACGATGAGCGGGACCATGACCCTGTGGCGTCCGGGCGGCCCCGAGGAGCGCGCCCTCGTCCGCGCGTCCGGCTGGCGCCGCTGGCCGCCCCGCCTGCCCGAGCAGCCGATCTTCTATCCGGTGCTCAACGAGGACTACGCGATCAAGATTGCCCGGGACTGGAACGTCCCCGCCTCCGGCTCCGGCTACGTCACCCGCTTCACCCTCGGCGCCGATTTCGCCGCGCGCTACCCCATCAGGCAGGTCGGCGGGCGAGAGATCCTCGAACTCTGGGTACCCGCCGAGGACCTTGAGGAGTTCAACGATCACCTCGTGGGGCCGATCGAGATCGTCCACGAGTTCCACCGCCCCGAGTGACCCCACGCCCACACCGCAGCCCCGACCGAACCGTCCCCTACCCCGACCGGCCACCACCGGCTACGCCGGCATCACCACCGCCCACCCGACCAGGAACGAACGCGAAAAGCCGACGCCGTGGCCCGAGGCGATACCGAACATCCAGAACAGACCGACGATCCGATCTCGGCCGAGATCGAGACGATTTTTAATACGCGGTGACAGACCGACGAGACCGTTTGCGAAACTGCTGGTCACAAGCTTGAGCGCGGCCCCGAGACCCGTCCAGTCGCTCACGAACATCGTGTC
>JAFACJ010001127.1 GCA_023425615.1 Actinomycetes bacterium | reverse complement strand
GCGCGAGGCCGACCTCGTCGTCCTGGTCACCCACGCCACCCTGGAGCACGTCGCGCATCTGCGCGAGCGCATCACCCAGCTCTCCTCCGACCTGCCGCAGCAGCGCGCCCAGCTCGGCGTGGTGGTGGTCGCCGACCCGCGCGGCTACCGCAGCTCCCTCTCTGAGGTCGAGCGGGTACTGGCCCAGTCCAAGCTGCCGGCCACGGTGCTCGGCGGCCTGGCCTACGACCCCAAGGGCGCGCAGATGCTGCGCGGCGAGTGGGGCGGCAGGCTCGATAAGTCGCTGCTCATCCGCTCGGCGCGGGCGCTGGCCGGCCAGCTCATGCAGCGCCCGGTGCTGGAGCGTCCGGCGCAGGCGGCGCAGGGCCGCCCGTCGGTCACCACCGCGCCCTACCGCCCGCAGCCCGGCCCCCAGCAGTCCGGACCGCACCAGGTCCTGGGCGACCGGAGGGGGCTGTAGATGGATCACGTCCTGGTCAAGCGGCTGCGTCAGGAGGTCGGCGACAGGCTGGCGCACCAGCGCAGGCTGGACACCGCCTCGGGCCTGCCGCCGATGTCGACGGAGGACGAGCGCCAGTTCGCCCGCGCGCTCATCTCCCAGGTGCTGGAGGAGCACGCCCGCTCGGAGATCGGCTACGGGCGCCGCCCGCCGACCCCCGACGAGGAGGAGGAGTACGCGGCGGGCATCCACGCCGCGCTGTTCGGGGTGGGCCGCCTCCAGCCGCTGCTGGAGGACCAGGACATCGAGAACATCGACATCAACGGCTGCGACCGCGTCTTCCTGTCCTACTCCGACGGCCGCGAGGTGATGGGCGAGCCGGTCGCCGACTCCGACGAGGAACTGGTCGAGCTGATCCAGATCCTGGCCGCCTACTCGGGCCTGTCGTCGCGCCCGTTCGACACCGCCAACCCGCAGCTGGACCTGCGGCTGCCCGACGGCTCCCGGCTCTCGGCGGTCATGGACGTCACCCAGCGGCCCGCGCTGTCCATCCGGCGCGCCCGCCTGGGCAAGGTGTTCCTCGACGACCTGGTCGGCAACGGCACGATCTCCTCGGAGCTGTCGGCGTTCTTCCGCTCCGCGGTGGCGGCGCGGAAGAACATCATGATCTCCGGCGCCACCAACGCGGGCAAGACCACCCTGCTGCGCGCCGTCGCCAACGAGATCCCGCCGAACGAGCGGCTCATCACCGTCGAGCGCGCCCTGGAGCTGGGCCTTGAGCAGTTCGCCGAGCTGCACCCCAACGTGGTGGCGTTCGAGCAGCGGCTGCCCAACTCCGAGGGCCACGGCGCGATCTCCATGGCCGAGCTGGTGCGCCGCTCGCTGCGCATGAACCCCTCCCGCGTCATCGTCGGCGAGGTGCTGGGCGATGAGATCGTCACCATGCTGAACGCGATGACGCAGGGCAACGACGGCTCGCTGTCGACGATCCACGCCAACTCCTCCATGGAGGTCTTCAACCGCATCGCGACCTACGCGATCCAGTCCGAGGAGCGGCTGCCGATCGAGGCGACGCACATGCTCATCGCGGGCGCCATCGACTTCGTCGTCTTCATCGACAAGCGCAACGACTACCACCGGGGCGGACGGCTGCGCCGGTTCGTCTCCAGCGTCCGCGAGGTGACCGGCTGCGACGGCCGGGTGCTCTCCTCGGAGATCTTCGCGCCGGGCCCGGACGGCGCGGCGCGCCGCCACGCGCCCATCGCGTGCGCCGACGATCTCGCCGAGTTCGGCTACGACCAGGGCGGGATGGTGATGTGGTCGTGATCCTCGACCTCGACGTCATGCTCGCGCTGTTCACCGGCGGGATCGCGGCGGCCGGCCTGGTCCTGCTGGCCGCGGCGGTGCGGGGACTGCCCGTGCGGCACGGCAGGCGCGGCCCGCGCTCCCGCCAGGACCTGATCAGGGCGATCACCACCAAGACGGGGATCGCGATCATCGTCGGGGTGGTGGTGCTGATCCTCACCCGCTGGGTCGTCGTCGCGGGCGGCATGGCGCTGCTGGTCCTGGGCTGGGAGAGCGTGGCGGGCGGCGCGGCCGAGGAGCGCCGCGCGATGGCGCGGCTGGAGGGCCTGGCGTCCTGGGCCGAGTCGCTGCGCGACACCATCGCCGGCGCGGTCGGCCTGGAGCAGGCCATACCCGCCTCGGTGCGGGCGGCGGCCCCGGCGCTGCAACCGCCGCTGCGCGCGCTGGTCGACCGGATGCACACCCGGGTGCCGCTGCCCGAGGCGCTGCGCCGGTTCGCCGACGACATCGACGACTCCTCCGCCGACCTCATCATCGCCGCCCTGATCCTCAACGCCCGGCTGCGCGGTCCGGGCCTGCGCGAGATGCTCGGCGCGCTGGCCACGTCGGCCCGCACCGAACTGGAGATGCGCCGCAGGGTCGCCGCCTATCGCGCCTCGACGCGGCGCAGCGTCCAGATCGTCGTGACGTTCTCGGTCGGGTTCGCGGTCGCGCTGACCCTCCTCAACCCCGGTTACGTCGCGCCGTACAACTCGCTGATGGGCCAGATGGTGCTGGCCGCGGTGGTCGGCCTGTACGCGCTCGGCTTCTTCTGGCTGCGCCGCCTCGCCAAGTTCCAGCTCCCCGAGCGGCTGCTGGGCGCTGCCGAGACGGCGTCGTCCGAGCCGGCGCAGCAGCCGTTGCGCGGCCGCGCCGCGATGGACGCGGGAGTGGGCCGGTGACCGGGGCGCTGCTGGCCGGAGCCGTCGTGGGGCTCGGGCTGTTCGTGCTGCTGCGCGCGCTCTTCCCGGCGCGCAGGGGGCTGCGGACCAGGCTGTCGGAATACGACGAGATCGCCAAGAGCAGCCGGCCGAGCAGGACGGCGGCGCCGTCCCGCACCACCGGTTCCGTCAAGACGGCCAAGCCCGAGGCCGACACCGAGGACGGGGAGAAGACCGGCAAGAAGGACGCGGGGAAGGGCGGGCGCACCGACCGGATCCAGTCCGAGCTGGGCCGCGCCCTCGCCGCGTTCTGCGAGGAGCGCGGCTGGGAACTGCGCAGCACCCGCGCCGACCTGGCCATCCTGGGCCGCGACTACGAGGCGTACCTGGCCAGCAAGGTGCTCACCCCCGTCGTCGCGCTGGCCTTCACCCCGGTCTTCGTGGTGCTGGTGATGTTCGCCGGCGGGATCTCGCTGAACATCCCGCTGTGGGCGGGCCTCGCCTTCGCCGGTCTCGCCTTCTTCTTTCCCGACCTGCAGCTCAGGCAGGCGGCTGCGGAGGCGCGTGATGACTTCCGGCACGTGGTCGGCGCGTTCCTCGACCTGGTCGCGATGAACCTGGCCGGTGGCCGCGGTGTGCCCGAGGCGCTGATGACCGCCTCACAGGTCGGCGCGAGCTGGCCGATGCTGCGCATCCGCGAGTCGCTGGCCAACGCGCGGATCGCCGGCATGACCCCCTGGCAGGCGCTCGGTGTGCTGGGGGAGGAGATCAACGTGGCGGAGCTGGCCGACCTGGCGTCCGCGCTGGCGCTGGTCGCCGACGACGGGGCCAAGGTGCGCCAGTCGCTGTCGGCGCGGGCGAGCTCGATGCGCAGCCGGGAGATCTCCGCCATCGAAGGCAGGGCAGGACAGAACTCGCAGACCATGCTCATCGCCCAGCTCTCCTTCTGTCTGGGCTTCCTCGTCTTCCTGATCTATCCGTCGGCCATCCAGGTCATCAGTTTCTAGGAGGTTCCCATGAACCACGACACCATCACCTATCTCAGGACCCTGCTCGCCGTCCGGATGGACCGGATGCGCGACGAGGAGGAGCGCAGCGCCGGGGCGTCGGCCATCGAGTGGGCCATCATCACCGGCCTCATCGCGGCGATCACCCTGGCCATCGCGATCACGATCCGCAACGCCATCGAAGGCGCGGCCAACAGGATCCAGACACAGTAGCCCGATGGCAGCCCCCCGAAGAAAGGACCGGGGCGCGACAGCCATGGAGTGGGCGCTGCTCACCCCGGTCATCCTGCTCATCATCCTGCTCTGCATCCAGTTCCTGATGGTCTACCACGCCAACCACATCGCGCTGGCGGCGGCGCAGGCCGGCTCCCGCGCGGCGCGCGAGGCCGGCCCGGGAGCCGGCTGGGAGGGCATCGGCGACGAGGCCGCCCGCAACACCGTGGCCCAGCTCGGTCCCGGGGTGCTCGACGTCACCGCCGTGCAGGGCTACGGAGACGGCGTCTACGACCGGGGCTTCGAGGTGAGGGGGATAGCCAAGACGGTGATCCCCGGCATGACGTTCGAGGTCGTCAAACGCGCGGTCGGGCCGGTGGAGTGCTTCCGCCCCGACGTCGGCGAGGCCAAGGTCTGCGAGGCGGCGCCATGAGGCGGCGCGGAGACCGCGGCAGCATCACCCTGGAACTGGTGCTCCTCACCCCGTTCCTGGTCCTGTTCTTCCTGTTCCTGGCCCTGGTCGGCCGGTTGGTGAACGTGCAGAGCCAGCTCGACGGCGCCGCGCGGGACGGGGCCAGAGCCGCCTCCGTCGCCCGCGACCAGGGGGACGCCGAGGAGTTCGCCATCCAGGCCGTCAAGGACTCCCTGGGAGACGACAACTTCTGCGTGGGCGACGCGGCGCAGACGGAGGTGGACCTCGGCGACTGGCAGCCGGGCGGGCACGTCACGGTGACCGTCACCTGCCAGACCGACCTCGTCGGTCTGGAGCTGGTGCCGTTCGGCGGCGATCCGGAGAAGAAGGGGACGGCCTCCGCGCCGATCGACACCTACCGGCGCATGGACTGCGGGGGCGAGTTGTGCGACGCGGCAGAGGAGGGCGGCGAATGAGAGCGCGCGCCGAAGACCGCAAGGACCGCGGTACGTTCAGCATGTTCACCGTGCTGTTCGCCCCCCTGGTGCTGCTGTTCGCGGGTCTGCTGTTCGACGGCGGGCTGGCGATCCACGCCCGGCAGCGGGCGCTGGACATCGCCGAGCAGGCGGCGCGCGCGGGGGCCGACGAGATCGACGTCGAGGCGCTGCGTGAGACCGGTGAGCCGGTGCTGGAGGGCGACGCCTGCGACAGGGCGCTGGAGTTCATCGCCGAGTACGACGGCAACGGCTACGGCGGCGGCTGCCAGCTCACCGGCGAGGACGAGGTGACCGTCCAGGTGAACAAGCAGGTGAACACGATTTTCCTTGGCCTGATCGACATAGGGACGTTTACCATCGAGGTCCAGGCCTCGGCACATCCGGAAGACGGGGCGTGACCCGAGTGATGAGTAGGCAGCCAGTGGCGGTGAGGGAGCAGCGGAGCGCCGGCGACGTGATCGCCGGTCTGCTGTCCCTGCTGGCCCTGATCGCGCTCGCGGCCGGGGTGCCGGTGGCGCTGGTGCGGTTCACCGGCTCGCCGATCCCCTCGGAGCTGCCCGACGCCTCGGTGTTCACCCAGCCCCTGGACACCGAGACGATCCTCTACGTCATCACGCTGTTCGTCTGGCTGGCCTGGGCGCAGCTGGTCGTCTGCCTGGTGGTGGAGTTGCAGGCGGGGGTGCGGGGCGTCGGGGTGCCGGCGCGGGTGCCGCTGGCCGGGGCGACGCAGTCGGTGGTCCACAAGCTGGTGGTGGCGGTGCTGCTGCTGTTCACCGCGACGACGGCGATCGTGCCGGCCTTCAGCCAGATCCACGCCCAGCAGCACCAGGTGACGCAGACGGCGTACGAGCCGGCGCGCCAGCAGCAGCACACCGGCGGGCATCTGCGGTACCAGCAGGTC
>JAFACJ010001091.1 GCA_023425615.1 Actinomycetes bacterium | reverse complement strand
GCCGGGATCAGCGGGGGTGGGAGGGCGTCGGGGGTGTCAGGACCGCTGGGCGTACTCGTCGCGCAGGACGCGCTTGAGGAGCTTGCCGGTGGGGTGGCGCGGCAGCTCCTCGCGGAAGTCGACGCTCTTCGGGCACTTGTAGTGGGCGAGGTTGTCGCGGCAGTACGCGATGAGCTCGGCGGCCAGTTCCTCGGTGGCGTCGTCCATCGACATCGGCTGGACCACCGCCTTGACCTGCTCGCCCATCTCCGGGTCGGGGACGCCGAAGACGGCGACGTCGGCGACCTTGGCGTGGACGGCCAGGAGGTTCTCCGCCTCCTGCGGGTAGATGTTGACGCCACCGCTGATGATCATGTGGGACTGGCGGTCGGTGAGGTAGAGGAAGCCGTCGGCGTCGACGTACCCGATGTCGCCGAGGGTGGTCCAGCCGCGGCCCTTGGGGTCGCGCGAGGAGGCCGTCTTCTCCGGGTCGCCGTGGTACTCGAACTCCGGGCCCTTGTCGAAGTACAGGATGCCGGTCTCGCCGGTGGGCAGTTCCTCGCCCGCCTCGTCCAGGACGTGGATCTCACCGAGCACGGGGCGGCCCACGGTGCCCGGGTGGGCCAGCCAGTCCTCGCTGTTCACGTACATGAAGCAGTTGCCCTCGGTCCCGGCGTAGTACTCGTGCACGACCGGGCCCCACCACTCGATCATCTGCCTCTTGACCGGGAGCGGGCAGGGCGCCGCGGCGTGGACGGCGTACTTGAGGCTGGAGACGTCGTAGGAGGCGCGGACCTCCTCGGGGAGCTTCAGCAGCCTGATGAACATCGTCGGCACCCACTGGCTGTGCGTCACCCCGTGCTCCTGGATGAGCGCCAGCGCCTGCTCGGCGTCGAACTTCTCCATGACGATGACGGTGGCGCCGAACCGGTGGAACGTCATCGTGTAGCGCAGCGGCGCGGCGTGGTAGAGCGGCGCGGTCGAGAGGTAGACGGAGTTCTCGTCGGGCGAGAAGAGGAACTGGATGAGGTGGAACAGCACGCCGGGCGTGCCGAACGGCTGCGGGGTGAAGATCGGCTTGATGCCCTTGGGGCGGCCGGTGGTGCCCGAGGAGTAGAGCATGTCCATGCCCTCGACCTGCTCGGCCAGCGGCTCGGCCGGCGCCGCCGCCACCGTCTCGGTGTAGGAGTCGAAGCCCGGGGCCGTGCCGTCCAGCATGAGCTTGAGGACGAGCCGCTCGTTGCCCTCGGTGATCTGCCCGGCGACGTCGGCGAGGGAGGCGGAGGTGACGAACGCCTTGGCCTCGCAGTTGTCGACGATGTAGCCGGCCTCGTCGGCGGTGAGCCGGGTGCTGATGGCCGTGTAGTACAGCCCGGAGCGCTGCGCGGCCCACACCACCGCGAAGAACTCCCAGCGGTTCTCCAGCATGAGCGCGATGTGCTCGCCGGGACGCAGTCCCGCCGCGTGCAGGACCTGCGCGAAGCGGTTGGACGCCTCGTCGAGCTCCTTGAACGTCACGACCCGGCCGGAGCCGGCCATGATCACCGCAGGCTTGTCCGGAAACCGCGCGGCCATCGTTCCAAGATCCATCGGACCACCTCGGCGTTGAAGCGATGTTACGTTTTTCGCATTGTGTTACATCAGTGCCGCCGAGGGAAGAGAAAACCGAATCCAATTCGGCAAGGAGTCGAAGTGCTGGACGAGATCACCCGCGCGGGGTCTCCCGAGCGCGATCACACCACCGAGCGCATCCTGCGGGCGGCGCTCGGTGAGTTCCTGGACAAGGGCATCCGCCGGGCCAGGATGGAGGAGATAGCCCGCCGCGCCGGCGTCTCCCGGGTGACGGTGCACCGCCGCTACCCCAGCAAGCAGGACCTCGTGACGGCGGTCCTCATCGAGGAGGCGCGCGACCTGTACGCCAGGGGCAGGACCGTGGCCTCCGCCGAGCGGACGCTCCCCGACAAGATCGCCGCCGGTTTCGTCTTCATCCTCGACTACGCACGCCACGGCACCCTCAGCCCCCTGCTGTCCCGCGACCCGGGCCAGTTCCTCCCGTCCTTCACCACCAGCGGAGAGCCCGTCATCGTCCTCCTCCGCGCCTACTACCTGGAGATCATGCGCGACGCCGGCGTGGACTACCCCGACATGGCGCAGGCCGCCGACGTCCTGGCCCGCGTCGTCGTCTCCTACTGCCTCTCCCGCAGCGGCACCGCCGACCTCCGCGACCCCGACACCGCCGCCGACTTCGCCCGCCGCCACCTTGCCCCCATCCTCCTGCCCCCGCCCTGAACGCCGCCCGGCACACCCTTGCTTGCCTGCCCCGTATCGTCGGGTGATCACGTGATGGCGGATCTCGCGGGAGGAAAGGATCACCCATGTCCCAGAGCGCGCTCCTGGTGATGGACGTCCAGGACACCATCGTCGCCCGGTACGGCGGTCACGGCGACCTCG
This sequence comes from Actinomycetes bacterium, assembly GCA_023425615.1. GTDB lineage: Bacteria > Actinomycetota > Actinomycetes > Streptosporangiales > Streptosporangiaceae > Actinocorallia. The sequence goes on along the minus strand of JAFACJ010001091.1, from coordinate 2,704 downwards.
GTCCGCTGCGGCGGGCCGTCGGCGCGGCGCGTGCGCACGGCATCCCCGTGATCTACGTGGTGGTCGGCTTCCGGCCCGGACGTCCCGAGGTCAGCCCGCGCAACAAGGTGTGCGGACCGCTGGCGGGCCGCGAGACGGTCCCCGGCGAGGAGGAGGCGAACCGGATCCACACCGCCGTCGCCCCGCGCGAGGGCGACGTCATCGTCACCAAACGGCGTGTCAGCGCCTTCTCCGGCAGCGACCTCGACATGGTGCTGCGCGCCGGCGGCATCGACCACCTCGTCCTCACCGGCGTCGCCACCAGCGGAGTGGTCCTCTCCACCCTCCGCCAGGCCGCCGACCTGGACTACGTCCTGACCGTCCTGTCCGACGCCTGCCTGGACGGCGACCCCGAGGTCCACCGCGTCCTCACAGAGAAGGTCTTCCCCCGCCAGGCCGAGGTGACCACGGCCGACGCCTGGAGCGGGACCCTCTGACGGACGGCGCAGGCGCCCTGCCCGGCCGGAGGACGCGAGAAGCCCGCGGGAGGCAGACGCCCCTCCCGCGGGCTCCCGGTCGACGCCACGCGCCGATCAGACGTCGAAGTACAGCTCGAACTCGTGCGGGTGGGGGCGCAGGCGGATCGGGTCGAGTTCGTTCTCGCGCTTGTAGGCGACCCAGGTGTCGATGAGGTCCTCGGTGAAGACGCCGCCTTCCAGGAGGAAGGCGTGGTCGGCCTCCAGGGCCTGCAGGACCGCCTCCAGGGAGCCGGGGACCTGCGGGATGTTGCGGGCCTCCTCCGGGGGGAGCTCGTAGAGGTCCTTGTCGACCGGCTCGATCGGCTCGATCTTGTTCTTGATGCCGTCGAGGCCGGCCATGAGCATCGCCGCGAAGGCCAGGTAGGGGTTGCAGGACGGGTCGGGGACCCGGAACTCGATGCGCTTGGCCTTGGGGTTGGTGCCGGTGATCGGGATGCGGATGCAGGCGCTGCGGTTGCGCTGGCTGTAGACCAGGTTCACCGGCGCCTCGTAGCCGGGGACCAGGCGGTGGTAGCTGTTGACCGTCGGGTTGGTGAAGGCCAGCAGGGCGGGCGCGTGCTTGAGCAGGCCGCCGATGTAGAAGCGCGCGGTGTCCGACAGGCCCGCGTAGCCGACCTCGTCGTAGAACAGCGGGCTGCCGTCCTTCCACAGCGACTGGTGGCAGTGCATGCCCGAGCCGTTGTCGCCGAAGATGGGCTTGGGCATGAACGTGACGGCCTTGCCGTGGGCGCGCGCGACGTTCTTCACCACGTACTTGTAGAGCATGAGCTGGTCGGCCGAGTGCAGCAGCGGCGCGAACCGGATGTCGATCTCGGCCTGGCCCGCGGTGCCGACCTCGTGGTGCTGCATCTCCACGTCGATGCCGACGGCCATGAGCTGGCGCGCCATCTCCGAACGCAGGTCGGTGTAGTGGTCCATCGGCGGGACCGGGAAGTAGCCGCCCTTGTAGGGGGGCTTGGCGCCGAGGTTGCCGCCCTCCTCCTTGCGTCCGGTGTTCCAGGCGCCCTCGATCGAGTCGAGGAAGTAGAAGCCCTCGTTGGCCGCGGTCTTGAACCTGACGTCGTCGAAGATGTAGAACTCCGCCTCCGGGCCGAAGAACACCGTGTCGGCGATGCCGGTGCCGATCAGGTAGTCCTGCGCCTTCTTGGCGATGTTGCGCGGGTCGCGGCTGTAGGGCTCACCGGTCAGCGGGTCGTGCACGAAGAAGGTGATGTTCAGGGTCTTGTGCTGGCGGAACGGGTCGATCACCGCCGTCGTCGGGTCGGGGAGCAGCAGCATGTCCGATTCGTGGATCTCCTGGAACCCGCGGATCGACGAACCGTCGAACATCAGCCCGTCGCTGAAGACGTTCTCACCGAAGTTCGAGGCGGGGAAGGTGAAATGCTGCACGGTACCGGGCAGGTCGACGAACCGGACGTCGATGAACTGCACGTCTTGCTCGCGGATGTAGGTCAGGACTTCCTCGGCGCTGCTGAACATCCAGTCTCCTTGGCCGTTTCTCACGATCTATCTCACGTGGTTGCCGCGCTTACCCCGTCGTGGCTCGACTGTGTCTGATGTGTTGCGACGCTGCAACCGTCGCCCAGCCTACGCCCTGGCCTCGCCAAACCCGAGGTCCGGCGGTGCGCCTGACCGTTACCGGTACTTTGGAGGGGTGAGCGGTAACGAGAAGAAGGCGAGCTGGACCGGAACCTGGCTGAGCGGCGCCCGGGCGGCCGGCGCCGAGCTCGGCTACCCCGGAGAGCATCTGGGGCTGCCCCGGCAGGGCGCCGGGTCGGTCGCCAGCTACACGCGGCGGCTGGTGGCGCTGCTGATCGACTGGTTCCTGTGCATGCTGATCGCCGGGGGGCTGGCCAGTGCCTTCGACTGGTCGGACCCGACCAAGAACCTCGTCACGCTGGCGGTGTTCGGGGTGCAGGCGTGGCTGCTGATCGCCTTCGCCGGCACCACGCTGGGCAAGCTCGCCGCCGGCCTGCACGTGGTACGGCTGAGCGGCGGCCCGGTGGGGCTCGGCTGGGCGCTGGCCCGCGCGGTGCTGCTGATCTTGGTGGTGCCCGCCTTGATGTGGGACCGCAACCACCGCGGCCTGCACGACCGGGCGGCGGACACGATCGTGCTGGAGAGCCGGTAGGCGCGCGCCACGGCCACGGGAACGCAGAAGCCCCCCCAGACGTGCACGGCGGGCG
>JAFACJ010001047.1 GCA_023425615.1 Actinomycetes bacterium | reverse complement strand
TCACCGGTCCGATTCGAGATGGCCTTGGCGATGTCGATGTTGGTGCCCGCCGTCGGCAGATCGTCCGGCCAGGAGTTCTGGATGAGCCATTCGATCTTGTCGGCCAGGCCGGCCGCCGGTAGCGCCGTCTCCGTCACGCTTGCCCCCTAAAAACAACGACACGCCGATCGGTAGTTTTTGATTGACGATGATGGGTCTCGTCATGCAAAGTTCTTCGCGCCAAGAACCTTAGTTGACGAGATCGACCCTCGTTAGCTTTTAACACTCGGGGGAGTCGGTGATGGCGACGGACAAGGACGACCTGGAGACACGGCAGCGGCTGCTGACCGACCTGCACCGGGAACTGAAGACGCGCGATCTGCACGTCGTGATCCGCAAACCGCGCAACGGCTTGTGGAAGCTCAAGCTCAGACGCGGCCTGTGGACCGAGACCGTCATGTGCGCAGGTGCCGAGGGCGTCTATGCCTTCGTCACCCTGCACGGCCGGCTTCTCGGCAGCGCCGACGACCCCTGCGGCACGGCTGGCCTGCTGCAGTTCATGCTCATCCGGAGGCAACGGTGACCTCCTTCATGGCGATGCGGAGAGTTCTCGCTTCCCGGGAGCACCGGTTCAGCGACACCACCCACGGGCGCCGACTGCAAGCCAGAGGCCGCCCGGCCACCGGTGATGGACTCGCTGCCCTTGGCGGAGCTTCCCGGGCCTGGACGAACGGAGCCAGGCTGTGAGAGACGACCTCGCCGAGCTGCTGGAGGTGGTCGTTCAGCAAGAGCTCGGACGCGTGTACAGGGGAGAGCTTCCATGGCCGACCGTTCTTGAACGTGCGGCCGCGTACGGGCAGTACGGCTTCGCGAACGTGCTGCTGATCGGCGCCCAGCGTGAAGCGACGCAGGTCAAGACGTTCGAAGCGTGGCAGCAGGCCGGGCATCGGATCCGGAAAGGGGAGCACGCGATCCGGATCCTCTCGCAGAAGGGGAAACCCCGTTCGGTCTTCGACATCGCGCAGACCATCGGGCCCCCGCAGGAACCAGAGCCACCGCACAGCCCAACACAGGCATGGGAGGCGCTCCGGCAGGCCGCAGCTACCCGCCGCTTGTACGTCGATCGGGGTAATCGATGGAACTACCTCGGCGACCCACGGCTGAGAGTCGTCATCGACCCGAACAAAGAGGACACCGAAGCCGCCTTCGCCCTGGCGCACCAGCTCGCCCACCAGGTGCTGCACCGCGGCGAGTTCGATCGACCAGGACGCGAATGCGCTGGCATCGGCCGAGCCGAGGCCGACGCGGTGGCTTTCCTCGTCACGCGCTTCCTGGGACTCACCCCCAGCCATGCCGGGGAAAACGAGGTCTCCTCCTGGGCCGGAACAGACCGGCGAGCGCGTCCTCTTCTGATCGTGAACGAAGTCGGCTCACGCATCGTCCGGACGGCCTTCCTCCTCAGGAGGCAACTCGACGAGCAACCGAAGGCATCAACTCGGCCACGAAGAGCGGAGGTCGTGGAGGGAGCACTCGATCCCCTCACAGAGGAGCGACAGCCGCAGCCAGAAGAACCCGACAGGGATGTCTTCGACGCGCTTGAGGCCGCCCATGAGTTCTTCCGGTCACAGCTTCCAGCGTCGTGGGCTCCCGAATACCTCGCCGACAGGGGTTTTCCCGCCGAGGTGCAGGCGCAGTGGGAGGCGGGTCATGCTCCGGCGGGCTGGCGCAACCTGCTCGACGCGCTGACCGAGCAAGGCCATGCCGCCGAAACCCTTGTTGCCGCAGGGCTTGTCCGAGCCAAGAACGGTCGTCTCTATGACGTCTTCCGTGACCGCATCACCCTTCCCATCCGGGACTCACAAGGCCGGGTGGTGGGTTTCATCGGCAGGGCGGCGCCGGGCAGCGAGGGCCCTAAGTACCTCAACAGCCCGGAGACCGCCTTGTTCAAGAAAGGCCAACTCCTGTACGGGCTGCACCAGGTCAGGGAAAAGCTGGAGGCCGGAGCCCGGCCGGTCATCGTCGAGGGCGCCTTCGATGCCTGGGCCATCAACCTCGCCTCCAGCGAGCATGCGGCCGTGGCTCCCAGCGGTACCGCCTTCACCCCCGCCCAACTCGACCTGCTGCACCGAGCAGTGGATCTCACCGAAACCGGTCTCCTTCTGGCCCTAGACGGGGATGCGGCCGGCCTTCGCGGCGCGGTCCGGGCTTGGAAGGTGTTGTCGCAGGTCAAAGGAACTGTCAGTGCCGTGTGTTTCCCTGAGGCCCAAGACCCCGCGCAGATCCTGAACCACCAGGGGCCGGAAGGCGTAGGCGAGGTGCTGAAGGCCGAACGTCCCCTGGCGGACCTGGTCATCGACGCTGTGATCGAGCAGTCCGGAGGTCTGAGTGCGTCCGTTGAAGCCCACCTGGCCGCGGCCCGAGCCGCCGCCGATGTCATCGCCCGCCTCCCGCCCTCCCAGGTCTCCCGGCAGGTGGCCCGGGTCTGCGACCGCTTCGGACTCGACCACCGCGACATGACCGGCTACGTCGTGGCCGCGATCTCCCCGGCGGTCCAAGCCGCCGAGGCCTTCCCCTTACCCCCACAACCGACGACCAGGAAGTCCACTTCAACTCCCCGCCCCGAACACCGGCACAAACCACCCAGGAGGTCACCATGACCGAGCACGACCACTCCGACCCCTTCCAGGAAGCCTTCGCCCAGGGAGGCCAGCGCGTCGTTCAGACGATCGCCGTTGGCGCCCTGGTCAGCAGAGGGATCCTCAACTTCAGGGAGAGACGAAGATCGGCCCGCCAGGCCCAGGACGAGGCGGCCCAACGGGAAGCCGAAGCCGAGATCGCCGCCGCCTACGCCCAGGCTTATGCCAGATTCGCCCGGGGACTCGATCTGGCCTGGCTGAAGGAGGCCACCTTCCTCGAAGTCCTCGAAACCTGGACCACCGCCATCCCTTACGCCG
>JAFACJ010000329.1 GCA_023425615.1 Actinomycetes bacterium | reverse complement strand
GGTCGCGGCGACCGCGGCGTCGATCCACAGGCCGTCGCCGCGCTTGGCGAGCTTGAGATAGTGGCGCTGGATGGTCTCGTCTTCGCCGGGCCGGGCGCGCTTGCGGCTGCCCTTGACGATGACGGTGTTGCGCAGGTGGCGGGACAGGACCTCGCTGCCGTCGTGGTGGAGCGTGCCGTCGGCGGTCGCGGTCATGAACCGCTCGATGGCCTTGTCGTAGCGCTGCTCGGCGTTGGTCGGGTACTCCATGACCCGCTCGTTGCCGAACTCGGCCGCCCAGGAGTCCAGGTAGTCCTGCCACCGGTAGGGGTCGGCGAACATGACCATGACCTGGTAGGCGGCGAAGGTGTCCCGGACGACCTGGTCGACCTCGGCGGTGGGGACCTTCCAGTCCTTGGAGTCTCGCTCCCACACCCGGATGGTGAACAGCGTCCGGTCCGACATCCGCTCGGCGATCAGCGCGGTCGCGTCCCGGCGCTTGCTGCCGTCGAAGCCGAGAGCGATGGCGTCGCCGGGCCGCAGCACCGCCTCGGGCAGGGCCAGACCGTCCCACCGCTCCGGGGTCACGAACGCGCTCATGCCGACGACGACCTCGTTGAGGAAGAACCGCCGCCGGTCGGCCTCCAGGTGGACGGGGCTGCGGACCTCGTGCATGATCCGGCCGCGGATGTTCACCCAGCCGCCGCGCTCCCGGGCGGAGTCGCCGTACTGGCGCAGCAGCTCGGTGTAGAGCGCCTCGTCGTCCGACAGGTCCTCGACCCGCTTGGGCTCGATGGTGTCGATGTAGATCCGCTTGTCGCCGGCATCCGCGGTCGCCTGGGCCTCGCTCGCCTCGGTCGGATCCCAGGCGTTCGTCAGCTCGCGCCACCTGCCGTCCATGCCGGCCACGTTGCGCTTCACCGCGCCCGCGACCTTCCGGTAGCCGCCCTGCATCGTGAACAGGTGGCTCTCGGTGATGGTCAGCGAGGTCAGTGGCGCGCCGAGGCGGGCCTTGGCCGAGCAGGTGACCGGCTCGATCTTCCCGCCACCCGGCAGGATCACACGGGTCTCGCCGATGTCCAAGCCGGGCGTGGAGGCGAGCGAGCCGAGCCGGGCCATCGCCAGCAGGGGCCGCCAGGTGTTGTCGGTCTGCTCCTCGCTCGTGCCCAGGCACACGATCAGCGGCGTCGGGTAGGGCGCGCCGATCGGTTCGCCTTCGGGGATGCGCTGACCGTCCCAGAACCGGTAGTTCGCCGGGTCGTCGTCATCGGCGGTCGCCCACCCGGCGAACACCGTCGGGCCGAGCGCGTCGGCCCACAGCTGCGACGCCCCGAACGGGTCCTTGCCCCACTTCTGGCTACGCCTGAGCTGGGCGCCGTAGTACACGAACTGGTCGGTCGCGGGCCAGGGCGCGGCATGCGGATGCAGCCGATAGAAGTGGATCAGGAAGCGCCACATCTCGTCGGTGAGCTTGTACGGCTCGCCTTGGCGGAACCCGTCCGGGATCGCCAGGTGCGCCTCGATCCACTCCCCGACGTCGTAACCGAGAGTCGGGAACTCTCCCGGCTCGGACGGCCCGCGCCACGGCATCAGACCGCCTTGATGCGCTTGCGCGCACCGGAGGTCTGCTGGCGCTGCTCGGCCACCTCGTCCGCGGCGATCGTCCACCGCAGATCCGCCATCGCCTTCGGGGTCAGGCCCAGGCGGTCGGCGAGCATCCGCGCCTCCTTGGAGGCTTCCATGTCGCCGAGCTCGGCCTTGGCCTTCCATCGCGCGTACTGGGCGACCTCGCGCGTCCAGCGCATCCGCTCCCAGGCGACCGCGTGTGGAGTGCGCCACAGCTCGGCCCACAGGTCCAGCTCGGCCCGCTGCGACGCTTCGACCATCGCCTCGGCGACGGCGAGCTGCTCGACGTTCTGACCGAGCCGGTGCCGGATCCGGTTCGCCTCACGCGGGTCGGGGCCTTCGTCCAGGAGCCGCTCCAGCGCAGCCTGTTCGCTGCGCAGCACCTCCAGGCGCGCAGTCAGGACCACGTCGTTCGGGAGCGGCCACGGGGGCGTCGGGCCCGTGCGCCCTTCGGCCGGCAGGACCACGCCCGCCGAGCGTGCGTTGCGCCTGGCCGCGTTCGGGTTCGGCACGGGACCGTGACCAGCCACGGGCACCTCCTCGCGCGCGTGCGACTCCAGACCCGTACAGATTGCGAAAAGGGGGGGCACCGGGTCCTGTAGGCGATCTTGATCTTGTGATTTTGGGTGGCCTATCCCCTAATGTCCGTTTCCGCTCAAAAATCGCAGAAGTCCCCGGAAAACTCACGAGCCCCGGCAGCGCCGCCCCTGGCTGTAGTTGAAGCTGGCGTGCTCGGCCCTCAGGTTGGACAGCTCGTTGCTACCGCCGTCAGTCCTGGCCACGATGTGCCCTGCGGTCAGCGGGTCGTCCGGTGTCCCGGGTCGTCCGCAGGCCGCGCAGACCGTTGCGGAGTCGAGCAAGGTCTTGCGGTTGCGGTCGTACTCGGCGTCCAGTCCGCGTGCCTGCCTGCGCCCTCTGGCCTGGTCTCTGATCCGCTCCTTGGCCAGATGACAGGGTCGGCAGCGTGTGCGCGGCGAAGGTGTGCCGCAGTCAATGCAGGGCTTGAGCGCCATGCTCACCACCTTGATTCTGACCGGACTAGGGCCAGGCGCTCAGTGGAGTGGTGGCGAGAACAGCGGCGACTCCGAATGCAAACCCTGCCATCAGCAGGCATGCAGCCAGGAGGCGAGGCGCGCTGTTGCCGTGGTCAGCTTCATCCCACTCGCCACCTTGGATCCGGCCCGGTCCCGCACGCCTCCCGCCCCCCGCGGGACGAGACCGGGCCGGAGGTATGCGTAAGGCCCGCGAGCTGTGCTCAGCGGGCCTCGGCGTTTTCGGGTGCAGTGCAGCACCATCGGTTACAGAGTGTTGCACCCCTCCGACCTGGGCGCAAGCGGAACGATCAGGATGTCCACTCGGGCCGGTAGCCGGGCCGGTGCCGGTAGCCCTGGACGAGCATGCGCAGCATCTCCCTGGCGCCTGCCTGCATCATCCGGATCTCGTGTTCGGTCACGCCCTGGTCGTACGTGTCGTTCCAGCCGAGCATGTGGGTGTACAGGTCCAGCAGCTTCAGTTCGGCGTCGCAGCGGGCGATGACGTCGCGCGGTTCGTGGCGGATGAGGTGGTCGATGACGGGCCTCATGCCGTCTTCGGCGCGCAGGAGTTCGCCCTGCTCGTCGGTGAAGATGACGGGGTAGACGTCTTCGTCGTCCTCGTCCTGGTCGCCCCAGTTGTCGTGCCACTCTCCGGGCGCGACCTTCAGCGCGGCCTCGGCGGCCTGGCGGTCGGTGGTGATCCAGCCTCGGAGCCATTCGGCGGGGTCGGTGATCTCGGTGGGCGGCACGGTGGGGATGGTCATGGCGTCTGCCTCCTTGCAGCCGGGCCGGTCAGCGTACGCCCGTAGACGCGAGGCGGCCAGAGCCTGTAGCCCGCGCAGGCTGTGAAGATGTCGCGTAGGGCTCGCAGGGTGCTCACGACGCCCACTCCGCTCGGTAGTCGGGGTGCCAGTCGTAGATGGCGGCGAGGTGCCGCAGGATCGGACAGGGCCAGTACTCGGTGAAGGAGCACCCGCAGGAACCCGGGTCGCAGGTTCCGCATACGTCGGCGTGGTGTTCGTTCGGCTGGTGCTCGGCGATGATGTCCCGCTTGAACCGGACTTCCCGCAGCGTCCGCTCGGGGGTGAAGTGGCGCACGTGGTCCTGGGTTTCGATGTACAGCCGGGCCAGGTCGTAGTCGGTCTCGTGTTCCCAGTACGGCAGCGCGGTCTTGGCCTTGGCCTCGTC
>JAFACJ010000975.1 GCA_023425615.1 Actinomycetes bacterium | reverse complement strand
GTGTAAGGCTTCACTGACGCGCGGAGGCTGGTTACAGTCGGCCGTGGCGCGACCGGAGCGAAGGGCGGTACGGATGGGAACGTATGTCGTGAGCGGGGCCGCGTCGGGGATCGGGGCGGCACTCGCGGGGCTGCTGCGCGAGCGCGGGCACGAGGTCGTCACGGTCGACCTGCGGGACGCCGACGTGACGGCGGACCTGTCGACGGCGGAGGGACGCGAGGCCGCGGTCGCCGGGGTGCGGGAGCGCGCGCCGGTGGTGCACGGCGTCGTGCCGTGCGCGGGGGTGGCGGGGCTCACCGGGGTGGATCCCACGCTGGTGGTGTCGGTGAACTACTTCGGGGCGCTGGCGCTGGTCACCGGACTGCGCGAGGAACTGGCCGCGGCGGGCGGCGCGTCGGTGGTGCTGGTGTCGTCGAACTCGGTGACGTGCCAGCCCGGATGGCACGCCGAGACCGCCGCGGCGTGCCTGCGCGGCGATGAGAAGGGCGCCAGGGAGGCGGCGGCCACGGTCGAGGCGGTGGAGGTCTATCCCGCCACGAAGGCGGCACTGGCCTACTGGGCGCGGCGGGAGAGCGTGCGGGAGGAGTGGATCGGCGCCGGGATCCGGATCAACGCGCTGGCACCCGGGATGATCGCCACGGCGATGACCGACCAGTTGCGGGAGGACCCCAAGCTCGGGGTGTTCGCCGACGCCTATCCCAGCGCGCTGGGCCGCCCCGGACGGCCGGAGGAGGTGGCGGAGGCCGCCGCGTTCCTGCTGTCGGACGCCTCGTCGCTGCTGGTGGGCAGCGTCCTGTTCGCCGACGGCGGCACCGATGCGATCCTGCACCCGATGCGGCCCGAGGGCATGCGGGTGGGCAGGCTCGCGCTGGGGCTCCTGCACCGGGCGAGCGGCGCCGCGACCCGGATCAGGGCGCTGCGCGGCCGGCGCTGAGGGCTACAGCCAGCCGCTGCGCTTGAACTTGCGGTACAGCAGCAGGCAGGCAGTGGCCATGAGGGAGATCGCCAGCGGGTAGCCCACGACCCAGCCGAGCTCGGGCATGTGCCGGAAGTTCATGCCGTAGACCCCCGCGATCATGGTGGGTATCGCCAGGATCGCGGCCCAGGCGGAGATCTTGCGCACGTCCTCGTTCTGCTGGCGGCCCAGCAGCGCCAGATGCGCGGTCAGCACGTTGGTGACCATCTCGCTGTGCGTGTCGATCTGCTGGTCCAGGCGCAGCAGATGGTCCTGGACGTCGCGGAAGCGCTCGCGGTGCCGCACGCACAGCGGGAGGCGGCCCTTGACGAGCTCCTGCATCACCGGCAGCAGCGGGTCCTCGGCGATGCGGAACTCCAGGATCTCCCGCTTGAGGGTGTAGACGTCCTCGGTGACGTCGGCCGCGCCGCGGGTGAAGATCCGCTGCTCCAGCGCGATGATGTCGCCCTCGATGTCGTGGGCGATGACGTCGTAGCTGTCGACGATCTCATCGAGGATCGCGTACAGCACGGCGCTGGGGCCCGTGGCCAGCAGCGTGGGGTCGCCCTCCAGCCGGCGCCGGACGGGCGCGAGGGGGTTGGCGTCGCCGTGCCGCACGGTGATCACGAAGCCGCCGCCGACGAACAGCATGATCTCGCCGAGGGTGACGGAGGCGGGCCTGGTGTAGGTGGCGGTCTTCACGACCACGAAGATGCTGTCGCCGTAGTCCTCCAGCTTGGGCCGCTGGTGGCCGTGCGTGGCGTCGTCGATGGCCAGGGGGTGCAGCCCGAGGTCCTTGCGGACGGCGTCGAACTCCTCACGTCCCGGCTCGTGCAGCCCGACCCACAGGAAGGAGTCGTCCTCGGAGGTGGCACGGGCCAGGGCCTCGCGGATGTCGCCGCCGTCCACCTCTTCCCGGAATCCGCCGCGGTAGAGGGCGCAGTCGACAATCATGACGCCCAGTATCCGGCATAAAGTGTGAACCGTGCCGACAGTTCTTTTGATCCGCCATGGCCTCACCGCCAAGACCGGCCCGGTGCTCACCGGCTGGACCCCGGGGGTGCCGCTGGATGAGCGGGGCGCGGCCCAGGCGGCGGCGGTGGGCGCCAGACTGGCCGGGCTGCCGCTGGACGCGGTGGTCTCCAGCCCGCTGGACCGCTGCGTGCAGACCGCCCGCGCCGTGCTCGACGCCCGCGAGGCGCCGGGCGACCCGGTGCTCGACGAGCGCTTCGGGGAGGTCCACTACGGCGACTGGACGGGCCGCGAGCTGAAGGAGCTGGCCGAGGAGCCGCTGTGGCGGGTCGTGCAGGCGCACCCCAGCGCGGTGACCTTCCCCGGCCCGGACGGCGAGTCGCTGGCCGCCGCCCAGGCCAGGGCGGTGCGCGCCGTCCGCGACTGGAACGAGCGGCTGGGCCGGGAGGCCGTCTACGCCGTCTGCTCCCACGGCGACATCATCAAGGCGGTCGTCGCCGACGCCCTGGGCCTGCACCTCGACCAGTTCCAGCGGATCCAGGTCGATCCCGCCTCCCTCACCGTGATCCGGTACACCGAGCTGCGCCCGTTCCTGGTCCGCCTGAACGACACCGGGACGGAGCTGGGCGGTCTGGTCCCGCAGAACCAGGGGGACAGTGACGCGCCGGTCGGCGGCGGCGCATAGGGTCGGATCATGCCCGTCATCACCTATGACCTGCCGGACCGGTTCGTGGCCGGGACCGTCGGCGTTCCCGGGCAGCGCGCCTTCTATCTGCAGGCCCGTTCCGGGACCAGGCTGACCAGCGTCGGCCTGGAGAAGTTCCAGGTCGGCCTGCTGGCCGAGCGGCTGGAGGAACTGCTGGATGAGGTGCTGCGGCAGAGCGGGGGCAAGGCGCCCGTGCCCGCTGTCGCCCCCGAGGGCCTGCGCGATGACTTCCCGCTGGACCAGCCGGTGGAGGAGGAGTTCCGGGTCGGCGCGATGGCGCTGGCCTGGGATCCGGAGGACGAGCGGGTCATCATCGAGGCCGCGGAGAACGATCCGGCGATGCTGGAGCCGGAGGACACCGGGCCGCCGGAGCCCGAGGGCTCCTCACTGCGGGTGTCGCTGACCGCGGCCCAGGCCAGGGCGTTCGCCGAGCGCGCGCTGAGGCTGGTGGCGGCGGGCCGTCCCCCCTGCCCGCTGTGCGGGCTCCCCCTTGACGCCTCCGGGCACGTGTGCCCCCGTCAGAACGGACATCTAACGACAATATGACGCAGTCCCTCGCGGAGGACGCCGCCGCTGCCGAGCGGTTGCTGGCGCACGGCGCCATGACGGTCGAAGGGCGGCTGGTCCAGGCCTCGAACGCCACGCTCAGATGCGACATCGAGTTCGAGGGCGTACGGGCCAAGTGCGTGTACAAGCCGGTGGCGGGGGAGCGCCCGCTGTGGGACTTCCCCGACGGCACCCTGGCCGGGCGCGAGGTCGCCGCCTATCTGGTCTCCCAGGCGATGGGGTGGCGGATCGTGCCGCCGACGGTGCACCGCGACGGCCCGTGGGGTCCGGGCATGGTCCAGCTGTGGGTCGAGCCCGATCCGTCCGTCGATCTGGTGGCGCTGTCCCGCGCCAACGACCCGGCGGTGCGCCGGGTCGCGGTGTTCGACGCGGTGATCAACAACGCCGACCGCAAGATCGGCCATCTGCTGCCGGTGGAGGGCGGCCATGTCCACGGCTGCGACCACGGCGTGTGCTTCTCCACCGAGTACAAGCTGCGCACGGTCCTGTGGCAGTGGCGCGGCAAGCCGCTGAAGCCGCTGGCGCTCCAGGCGCTGGCCCGGGTGCGGGCGGAGCTGGAGGGGCAGCTGGCCGAGCGGCTGGCACCCCTGATCACCGCCGAGGAGGTGGAGGCGACGCGCCGCAGGGTCGACCTCATGCTCAAGCACAAGGTGCATCCCTATCCGCCGGAGGACTGGCCCGCCATCCCCTGGCCCCCCATGTAGGGCTTGTAACTTAATTTGGTGAAATTGCCGAATGTGTACTTGCCTCCTGAGCTTTGACCCCTCCTCACCGCTGCCGGTGCTCCTGGTCGGCGTTCGCGACGAGTACGCCGACCGGTCCTGGGATCCCCCCGCCGCGCACTGGCCCGACCACCCCGGTCTCCTCGGCGGCCGCGACCGGCAGGCGGGCGGCACCTGGCTGGCGGTGAACCCCGCGGCGCCGCGGGTGGCGTGCGTGC
>JAFACJ010000965.1 GCA_023425615.1 Actinomycetes bacterium | reverse complement strand
CTGGATGTCGGGGCGCAGGGGTTCGTCTGCCATGTCCGTCCTCAGGGTGGTTGGCGGAGTCTTCCATGCATCCACAGAGTGCCGCTCTCGGCATGCTGTGTGACGGGACCGCGACCCGATCGCTACGGCACCGAGACGCACGTCACAAGACCACGCCCGGAAGGAGCCCCCTGATGTCCACGACCTCCGGCCGTACCGTCATCTGCCCGGGCTGCGAGCAGCGGCACCTCACCACGCCAAGGGCATGTGCCGCCGCTGCTACCACCGAGGCCGCCATCCGTACGAGCCAACTGGTGCCGGCCGCGGTCGAAGAACCAGCCGACGCCTTGCTGGGCGATGCCTGAGGCTGCGACGTCGGGCCAGCGGGTGGCGGGTCGGGATCGTGCCTGGTCGGGGGTGGGAGAATCCTGGGAGATGATCATGGCACTCAACGAGCATCCACTGACATCCAACGAACGCCTAACGACAAGAAAGACCCCTCGGTCCGTAGCCGTTCCTGCTGGCCACGGCCCTGAGGGGCCCTCTACCCGGGTGGGCGATACTGGGTTCGAACCAGTGACCTCTTCGGTGTGAACGAAGCGCTCTCCCACTGAGCTAATCGCCCGTCCGCTTTGCGGTTTCCCGCGTTGCGACTCGCCTAGGTTAGCGCGAAACGGGGGTGGTTCGCACATCGAAAGGCTCAGTGGGTGTTGGCACGGCTCCAGTCGACGTTCCAGGGGAGATCGGTGCCGACGATGCGCAGGTAGGCGATGAGGGCCGCGGCGGCGATCAGGCCTGCGAGGACGGCGAGGATGGTGTTGCGGCGGCGGGCCTTGGGGTCGAGCGCCTTCTCCTTGGCGCGTTCGGCGGCGGCCTTGGCCTTGCCGAGGGCACGCTGGGCCCAGACGAACTCGGTGGCCAGGATGGCCAGGCCGACGACGATGGCGAGCATGCCGGGACCTGGCAGGACCATCATGGCCACGCCCGCCAGCAGGACGGCGCAGCCGACGGTGAAGACGCCTACGCGCCAGGTCGTGTAGAGCAGGGGATTCTGGCGCATGAACTCGCGGAAGCGGTGGTAGCGGCCACCCCTCTCGAGCTCTTTTTCCTGGTTTATCGACACGGTTTTACTCTACGGGACGGGATGGGCCGCAAAGGGCCTCCCTGCATGAGCCGCATGGTCAAACCTTACCTCGGCCCTAAAGATCATAGTCGCGCTTCGTCCATGTTTGCCCTGGTCACTGGCGTGCCGGTCACTGAGTGTCAGGAGTTCTCGCAAACGGGTGCTGGGAATGTTCTGACGACTAGCAGCAGTTACGCGTCATAGATCAGGGGGACATCCGATGGAGAGACGAAGTCCTCGAAGGTCCTCATCGAGTAGCTCAGCACGGGCCCGACGCTGAAGGAATGGCGATGAACAGCAGCACCACCATCTCCGCCGAGCTTGGCCTTCGTCTCGTCGTCCCCGATCGGTCGACGGTGCCGTTGATGGCGACGCTCGAATACGCCGCCGATGATCCGTACGCCATCAGGATGGCCTTCCACGTGGGCAATGAGGACCCCGTGGAGTGGATCTTCGCCCGTGAGCTGCTCACGATCGGCATCGAGCGGAAAGCCGGCTTCGGCGACGTCAGGGTGTGGCCCTCCGGCCGCGAGGACAACCGTACGCTGCAACTCTCCCTGTCCTCGCCGTTCGGTGACGCCCTGTTCGACGTCCCCTTGGCGCCGATGGCCGACTTCCTGCACAAGACGTACGACATCGTGGCGGCCGGCCGTGAATCGGAGTTCGTCGACATGGACGCCGAACTGGAACACCTCCTGTGGTCGTCCTGAACGACGAGATCAGCCGTCCACGGCGAACCACGCCGAACGCCAAGATCAGCCCCCGCCGCAAGCCGCGCTGAACGGCGGATCGATCACCCGTCCGCGGCGGACCACTCTGAACCGCGGATCAGCCACCTGCCGTGAGCCGCGCTACACCACGAGATCAGCCTTCCGCCATGAGCCACACTGAACGGCGGATCGACCACCTGCCACAAACCACACTGAACGGCCGTGCCAGCGGTCCGCAGCGAACCGCGCTGAACGACGAGATCAGCCGTCCGCCGCGAGCCGCACCGAACCGCGGATCGACCACCCGCCGTGAATCACATCGGACGGCCGGGTCAGCTGTCCGCGGTGAGCCGTGCGATGGCCCGCATCTTGTTCATGGCGTCCAGTGCGGCGACCTTGTAGGACTCGGCCAGGGTCGGGTAGTTGAACACCGCGTTGACCAGATAGTCGACGGTTCCGCCGCAGCCCATCACGGTCTGTCCGATGTGCACGAGTTCGGTGGCTCCGGTGCCGAACACGTGGACGCCGAGCAGCCTGCGGTCGTCCGGTGAGACCAGGAGTTTCAGCATGCCGTAGGAGTCGCCGATGATCTGTCCGCGCGCCAGTTCCCGGTAGCGGGAGACGCCGACCTCGAACGGCACGCGGTCGCGGGTCAGTTCGTCCTCGGTGCGGCCCACGAAGCTGATCTCCGGGACGGTGTAGATCCCGATCGGCTGGAGTTCGTCCATGTTCGCCACCGGTTCGCCGCAGGCGTGCTGGGCGGCGAGCCTGCCCTGCTCCATGGACGTGGCGGCCAGGGCGGGGAAGCCGATCACGTCTCCGACGGCGTAGATGTGCGGGATCTCGGTGCGGTAGTGCCCGTCCACCTTGATCCTGCCGCGTTCGTCGGCGGCGAGCCCCGCGGCCTCCAGGCACAGTTCGGCGGTCTTGCCCTGCCGTCCGGCCGAGTACATGACGCAGTCGGCGGGGATGCGCTTGCCGCTCTCCAGGATCGTCAGCGCCCCTCCGGCGCGCCGCTCCACGGCCGCGACGCTCTCGCCGAACCGGAACGTCACGGCCAGGTCCCGCAGGTGGTACTTGAGCGCCTCGATGATCTCCAGATCGCAGAACTCCAGCATCCGCTCGCGCCGCTCGACCACGGTGACCTTGGTGCCCAGCGCGGCGAACATCGAGGCGTACTCGATGCCGATGACGCCGGCCCCGACGACGACCATGGTGTTCGGGATGCGGTCGAGATGGAGGATCGCGTCGGAGTCGATGATCGTCCGGTCGTCGAACTCGACGCTGGCGGGGCGGGCCGGCGACGTCCCGGTCGCGATCACGATCTTCTCGGCCGTCACCTTCTTCTCCTCCTCGCCGGTGACGCCGACGGTGTGCTCGTCGAGGAACCGTCCGGTCCCCTGCAGGAGGGTCACCCGGTTGCGGGTGAGCTGGCTGCGGATCACCTGGATCTCGCGGCCGATCACATGCTGGGTGCGCATGCCGAGGTCGGTGACGGTGATCTCGTCCTTGACCCGGTAGCTCTGCCCGTAGAGCTCGCGCTGGTTGAGGCCGGTGAGGTAGAGGACCGCTTCTCGCAGGGTCTTGGACGGGATCGTTCCAGTGTTGATGCAGACGCCGCCGAGCATGTGCCGCTTCTCGATGACGGCTGCCCGCTTGCCGAGCTTGGCCGCGGCGATGGCGGCCTTCTGACCACCCGGGCCTGACCCGAGTACCAGGAGATCGAAGTCGTACACAACGCCCAGTCTGAACTGCTGCGCTGACTTAAATAAGGTCTTTGATGTAACAAGCCTCACACTTCGTATTAAGGGTCGACCTTTTCCGTGGCGCGGAGGGCGAAAATCTCCGCGGCCTTGCGGGTGAGGGGGCCGACCGGCAGCTCACGGCCGTCGAGCAGGGCGATCGGCTGGACGTCGCGGGTCGTGGACGTCAAGAACGCCTCCTCGGCGTCGCGCAGCGCCTCCAGCGGCACGTCCGTCTCCTCCGCGCCCGCCCACTCCAGCACCAGTGCCCGGGTCACCCCGGCCAGGCAGCCGCTGGCCAGGGTGGGGGTGACCAGCCGCCCGTCCAGGACCAGGAAGATGTTCGAACCGGTGCCCTCGCACAGGTTCCCCGCCAGATTGCCGAAGATCGCCTCGCCCGCGCCGCGCTCCTTGGCGTACGCCAGCGCCACCACGTTGTCGGCGTAGGAGGTGGTCTTCAGACCGGTGAGCGGGCCCCGCTCGTTGCGCGGCCAGGGCACCACCGCGACCGCCGCGGTCTCGGGGAACGGCTTCTGCTCCCCCGCGACGATGATCGTCGTCGGCCCGTCGGCGCCCCGGTCCGA
Organism: Actinomycetes bacterium; assembly: GCA_023425615.1. Taxonomy (GTDB): domain Bacteria; phylum Actinomycetota; class Actinomycetes; order Streptosporangiales; family Streptosporangiaceae; genus Actinocorallia. Next base: position 1,622 of record JAFACJ010000965.1, on the reverse strand, counting down.
ACCCAGCGGCCCGTGCCCCCCGGTGTAGGTGATGCGCAGCCGGCCCAGCTCCCACGGCTCGACGTCGGCCAGCACCTCGGCGATGCCCGCGCGCACATACGCCTCGTCCGGTTCGGGCAGCCCCAGCCCGCGCGCCGAGAACGCCAGCCGCCTCAGATGGCGGGTCAGCGCGAAGGGCTCACCCCGCACCAGCTTGACCGTCTCGAACACCCCGTCCCCCACCGTGAGGCCGTGGTCGAAGACGCTGACCGTCCTCCTGCCGAGCTCACCGTCGATCCAGACCTGCACCCGCCACCTCCAGGAGGTTCTTCGCCTTCAACTCCGTCTCCCACCATTCTCGCGCGGGTCGCGACCCCCACGTGATGCCGGCGTCCGTCCCGAACCGCAGCAGCCCGCCCTCGATCCAGAACGTGCGGATCCCCACGGCCGGCGCCGCCATACCGCGATCGGCGTCCACCCGGCCGATCGCCCCGCAGTACGGGCCGCGCCCTTGATCGGCCGCGACGTCACCCACTCCCCGTCCCGCGCCAGATACAGCTCAGGACTCGCACAGGCCACCTCCAGACCGGCAGCCGCAACGTCATCGCGTGCAGACCCGGCAGCCGCAACGTCATCGCGTGCGGCGCCGGATTTCCCTCCGCCAGCCGCTGCCGCCCCAGCCCGGTGATCTCCCCGCGGACCGGCGCCGACAGCACCCGGCACGGATTCGCCTGGTAGACGACGCCCTCGGCGATCGCCGCCCGGATCTCCTCGGCACCCCGCACATAGCCGTCACGATCCAGGGAACCGGTCCACCCCCGGCGGCTCCCACACCGCGTCCGGATGCGGAGCCCGGCGCACCTCCTCGAACCGGGCACAGGTCACCTTCCCCTCATAGGTGACCACCACCGCCCACCAACCCCGGGTACCGAGCACCGAAAGATCACTGGAGACCTCGGCGAGCCCTGTCGCCGGCACCCCGTCCACATGGGCGAACGCTTCCCCATCCCCCGGTCTCCCGCCCCTGCGCGGCCCCGCGCACCCCGCCCGCACCGGTATTCGGTTTGGCACACGGCCCAGAGTTTGGCTATGGTTTTCCTCGTCGCCGACGGAGCGCAAGCCCCAGAAGCAACAAGCGGAAGTGGCTCAGTGGTAGAGCATCACCTTGCCAAGGTGAGGGTCGCGGGTTCGAATCCCGTCTTCCGCTCGGAGGGGTCGCGAGACCGAACCACGGTGGAGTGGCCGAGAGGCGAGGCAACGGACTGCAAATCCGTGTACACGGGTTCAAATCACGTCTCCACCTCGCACCAACCCGGACGATTAGCTCAGCGGGAGAGCGCTTCCCTGACACGGAAGAGGTCACTGGTTCAATCCCAGTATCGTCCACACGAGGCGGGCCTTGGTGGGCGGCGCTTTCAGCGCCTTCCCCGGGGCCCGTTATGTCTTTCGGGGGGGCGACCCCCCGGGCCCCCCGATGTGGGGGCTCCGCCCCCACGCCCCCGGCCGTGGCGGTGGCGGCGCCATCACACCGCGGTCGAAGGTGCGAAGTTCAGGGGTGGTTCTCGGTGGATCGTGGAACATTCTGGAGCTCTGGTGGAGCGGTTGAAGCGGTCCTGGGTGTGGCTCTTTGGCCTCACGTGGTG
>JAFACJ010001187.1 GCA_023425615.1 Actinomycetes bacterium | reverse complement strand
GTGCGGCTGGAGGTCAGCGACGACGGGCGCGGCGTGCCGCCCGGCGCGCTGGTGGGGGTGGGCCTCGTCGCGATGCGCGAGCGGGCCGAGGAACTGGGCGGACGCTGCGCGATCGAGCCGGGCGCGGGCGGCGGGACGACGGTCAGCGCCGTGATCCCTGCGATGATGGAGCACATCCCCGCGGCCAGAGGAGCAGCATGATCCCCCGTGTCCTGATCGCAGACGACCACCCGGTCTACCGTGACGGGCTGGGCCTGATGCTCTCCTCCACCGACGAGGTCGAGGTCGTCGGCACCGCGGCCGACGGCCTCGAGGCGGTGGAGAAGGCAGCCGCGCTGCGGCCCGACGTGGTGGTGATGGATCTGCAGATGCCGCGCCTGGACGGCATCGAGGCCACCCGCCGGATCACCGCGGGCGAGGACCCGCCCGGCGTCCTGGCGCTGACCATGCACGACGACGACGAGAGCGTGTTCGCCGCGATGCTGGCGGGCGCCCGCGGCTATCTGGTGAAGGGCGCCGACCAGGACGAGATCCTGCGCGCCATCACCTCCGTCGCGCACGGCGAGGCGATCTTCGGCCCTGCCCTGGCGGCGCGGGTCACCCGGTACTTCACGATGCTGGCGGGGGCGCGGCAACCGGCCGAGGAGCCGTTCCCGCAGCTCACCGCCAGGGAGCGCGAGGTGCTCGACCTCATCGCCGCCGGCCTGTCCAACCCGCAGATCGCCGCCCGCCTCTACCTGTCGCCCAAGACCGTCCGCAACAACGTCTCCAACGTCTTCGCCAAACTCCAGGTCGCCGACCGGGCCCAGGCCATCGTCCGCGCCCGCGAGGCGGGCCTGGGCCGCTGAGGGTCAGTGGCTGGAGAACCCGCCATCGACGAACAGGCACTGGCCGGTGACGTAGCCGGACGCGGGGGAGGCCAGGAAGACCGCGGCGCCCGCGAAGTCGGCGGGCAGCCCGTTGCGCCCGACGAGGGTGCGGGCCGCCATGCTCTCGATGAACCGCGGGTCGGCGGACGCCTGCGCGGTCAGCGGTGTGATGACGAACCCCGGCACGAGGGTGTTGGCGCAGACGCCCGACGGCGACCACGCCTCGGCCTGCGAGCGGGTGAGCGAGGTGAGGCCGCCCTTGGACACCCCGTAGGCGCCGCTGTTGAAGAAGGCGCGGAACCCCTGCTGCGATCCGACGTTGATGATCCGCCCCCAGCCGCGCGCCGCCATCTTCGGCCCGAACCGCTGCCCGAGCAGGAACGGCGCCCGCAGGTTGACCGACAGGGACAGGTCCCAGTCGTCCTCGGTGAGGTCGTCCATGTGCGGCCGGGGGTTGACACCCGCGCAGTTCACCAGGATGTCGATCTCCCCGAAGGGCCGGGCCGCGCGTTCCGCCGCCTCCTTGACGGCGTCCCCGTCGGCGAGGTCGACCTTGACGTACGCGGCGCGGCACCCGTGGGACTCCAGTTCCGCGACGGTGTCCCGCAGCGCCTCCTCGCCGCGGGCGGCGACGACCACCGAGGCCCCGGCCCGTCCCAGGGCGACGGCGACACCGCGGCCGATCCCGGAGCTGCCCCCGGTCACCAGCGCGATCCGGTCGTCGACGCCGAACAGTTCCCGCAGATAGTCCATTGCTTCCTCCCCCTCGCGAACACCCCTTACCTTACTGTGTAAAGGCACGGGGCGGGGGTAGCCTCCAGAGAAGATCGCGTGATCTTCACCGGGGGAGAGTGCCATGGCCGCGGAAACGACACCGACCATCACGCTGAACAACGGCGTGCGGATCCCGCAACTGGGCTTCGGCACCTTCCAGATCGCGCCCGCCGACACCAAGGAGGCGGTGCTGACGGCGCTGGACGTCGGATACCGCCATATCGACACCGCCCAGATGTACGGCAACGAGAAGGAGGTGGGGGAGGCCGTCCGCGAGTCGGGGCTCGACCGCTCGGAGGTCTTCGTCACCACCAAGCTGAGCAACGCCCACCACGCCCGCGACGCCGCGCTGGAGGCGTTCGACCGCTCCCTGGAGGCCATGGGCCTGGACCGGATCGACCTCTTCCTCATCCACTGGCCCCTGCCGGCCGTCGGCGACTTCGTGGAGACCTGGAAGGCGATGGAGGAGATCTACGGCTCGGGCCGCAGCCGCGCCGTCGGCGTCTCCAACTTCAACCCCCCGCACCTGCGCCGCCTCATCGAGGAGACCGACCTCGTGCCCGCGGTGAACCAGATCGAGGTCCACCCCTACTTCACCCAGAACGAGGTGCGCGCCTACGACACCGAGCACGGCATCGCCACCGAGCCCTGGTCCCCGATCGCCCAGGGCCGCGTCCTCGGCGACCCGGCCATCGCGGCGATCGCCGACCGCCTCGGCCGCACCCCCGCCCAGGTCGTCCTGCGCTGGCACCTCCAGCGCGGCGACATCGTCATCCCCAAGTCCGTCCACCGCCCCCGCATGGAGGAGAACTTCCAGGTCTTCGACTTCGCGCTCCCCGACGAGGACATGAAGGCGATCTCGCACCTCGACCGCGACGAACGCATCGGCCCGGACCCCGACACCTTCGACTGGACCGGCTGACCCGCCCGCGCCGGCCACGGCACGGCGTTTCCCGGCGTCCTCTCGGAATCAGAGGACGTCGGAAATGTCGATAAGTATCATGCTGTGGTCGGAGGAGGGGCTCTGGACAGGACGCTGCTTTTCATCCATGGGACAGGGGTCAGGGCGGACGGCTACCTCAAGTCGCTCGATCTCATCGAACGGCGGGTCGCCGAGCGGGGGCTGGCCGGGAGGGTGCTCGGGTGCTACTGGGGCGGTTCGCA
>JAFACJ010000632.1 GCA_023425615.1 Actinomycetes bacterium | reverse complement strand
CGGGCCGAGCGGTAGAAGCGCTCGAAGATGCGCTCGCGTTCCTCCGGTGGGATGCCGGCCCCGTCGTCGACGACCTTCAGCACCGCGTCCGGGGGGTCGGCGGCGACCGTGATCTCGATGCGGCGCGCGGCGTGCCGTTCGGCGTTGGCCAGGAGGTTGCCCAGGACGCGCGCCACCCTGACCGGAGAGGCGCAGACGATGACGTCGGGGGCGAGCCGGGTGAGGATTTCGTGGTCGCAGGCGCGCTCCTTGAGCTCCTCGGCGACCAGCCGGCCCAGGTCGAACTCCGTCACGGGGGCGGCGGCGTGGGCGTCGAGGTTGGAGATCATGAGCAGGTCGGAGACCAGGTCGCCCAGCCGCCGGGTGTCGCGCAGCAGCGCTTGCAGGACCTCCTCGGGGTCCTCCTCGGGATGGGAGATCGCGTCCTCCAGCCGCGTCTGCAGCCCGCTGACGGGATTGCGCAGATCGTGTGAGGCGTCGGAGACGAACTGCCGCTGGCGTTCGATCGCCTCCCGCAGGGCGGTGGCGAGCCCGAGCTGCTGGTCGTAGGCGTGCCTGAGCCTGGTGTTGAGCTCATGGAGTTCCTGGGAGCGCGCGTAGATCTCGCTCTCCATCGACTCGAGTGTCGCCCGGGTGTCGCCGGGCAGGGTGTGCTGGGACGTCCGCAGCCACTGGAAGAAGCGGGTGACCTCCTCGACCCGGTGGATGATCAGCTCCACCCGCCCGTCGGCGTCGGGGACCGGGGTGTTGATGATGCTCAGGTAGCGCTGCTGCCCGGGGGAGTTCGGCCGGCCGGATCCCCACAGGTCGTACCTCTGCAGCGGCATGGTGTCCCGCTCACCCGTCGCCAGGACCCGCTTCAGGGAGGCGAGCAGCGCCCCGGGGCCTTCCGGGGCGGACGCGGAGAGGCAGTCGGGGAAGACGGCGAAGAGATTCCGGCCGATCAACTCCTCGGACGGTACGCCCAGCAGCTTCTGATAGGCGTCGTTGGCGGAGACGATGATGAACTCGGGGGTGAGCAGCGCCAACGGCGACGGCGCGCACCGGAACACCGCCTCGTAGTCGATCTTCGGCTTCTTCATCCGCACCCCCACGGAGGGCCAACGCAGAGTGAACAACCGCCCTCGTGAGCGTTATTCCAGCACGGGGCGGGACGCGGAGGCCGTGGAGAAAGAGATCTAGACCACGTGATGGAACGCTCTTGAACCCCGTCCGCTCCGCTTAGGCTTGGTTAAGTGAACGAAACGGTTTCGTTCACTTAGGGGAGTGGGGGATGGCGCTAGAGTCTCTCGATATGGCTGAGCGTCGGAGCCGGCTGACGCCGGAGCGGGAGAGCGAGCTGTTCGCGGTCGTGCTCGATCTCCTGCTGGAGGTCGGATACGGCGCGCTGACGATGGACGCGGTCGCGGCCCGCGCGCACTCCAGCAAGGCGACGCTCTACCGGCAGTGGAAGAGCAAGCCCGAACTGGTGGCGACGGCGCTGAGCAGGAGTGAGCGCCCCTCGATCTCGGACATCGACACCGGGAGCCTGGCGCAGGATCTACGGGTGCTGGCCGGCTGGCTCGGCGCGCAGCTGCCCAAGGGCATGGAGCTGATGCAGTCCCTGGGGCACGCCGCCAAGCAGGACGAGGAGCTGCAGGCGGCGCTGCGCGGCATGCTGGTCAAGCCGGAACTGGTGGCGCTCCGGCTGATGCTGGAACGGGCGATGGACCGGGGCGAGCTGCGGCGGGACGTTCCCGCGGCGAACTACGTCGCGGAGATGATGCTCGGCGCCCTGACCGGCCACTGGCTGGTCACGGGCGAGGACGCGGACACCGGTTACCTGCTGCGCTACGTGGAGGCCGTGGTCCTCCCCGCTCTCGAACTCTCCTGAGTCGCACCCCGCTCAAGAGCACTCCTTTTCCCTTCACCGATCTGAGTTCGACGGGAGCTCTCTTCAGCCATGGCAACTTTCCTCTATAAAGTGGGGCAATTCGCCTTTCGAAGGCGCTGGTTCGTCCTCATCGGCTGGCTGCTGCTGCTGGGCATCGTGGGCGCCGGCGCCGCGTCCGCGCCCACCAGCACCGCGAGCCAGTTCAGCCTTCCCGGCACCGAGTCGCAGCGCGCCTTCGACCTGCTGGCCGAACGCTTTCCCGGGATGAACGCCGAGGGCGCCACCGCGCGGGTGGTGTTCAAGGCGCCGGACGGCACGAAGATCACCCAGCCGGCGCAGAAGACCAAGGTCGAGCGGGTGCTCACGGAGCTGAAGTCGGCTCCCGGCGTGCAGAACGTGTCGGACCCCTACCGGACGCAGGCCGTCAGCCAGAGCGGGACGATCGCCTACGCGCAGGTCACCTACCAGGTCAACGCCATGGAGATGACCGACACGCAGCGCGAGAGCCTGCTGGAGGTCATCGAGCACGGCCAGGACTCCGGGCTCGCCGTCGAGGTCGGCGGCGATGCGACGCTCTCGGAGATGGAGGGCGGCGCCACCGAGCTGATCGGCGTGGTCATCGCCGCGCTGGTCCTCATCCTGACGTTCGGCTCCCTGGTCGCCGCGGGGCTCCCGCTGCTCACCGCGCTCGTGGGCGTCGGCGTGTCGGCTGCGGGCATCACCGCGCTCGGCTCCGCGCTGGAACTGGACAGCACCACCCCGATCCTGGCCACGATGATCGGCCTGGCGGTCGGCATCGACTACGCGCTGTTCATCGTCTCCCGCTACTGCGCCGAGCTCACCGCCGGACGCTCCCCGCTGGAGGCGGTCGGACGTGCCGCGGGCACCGCGGGCTCCGCCGTGGTGTTCGCGGGCCTGACGGTCATCATCGCGCTGGCCGGCCTGGCCGTGGTGAACCTGCCGCCGCTCACCAAGATGGGCGTGGCGGCGGCCGCCGCCGTCGTCATCGCCGTCGCCGTCGCGCTCACCCTGATCCCGGCGCTGCTCGGCTTCGCCGGCGGCAAGGTGCGCTCCCGCAAGGAGCGCAAGTCCACCGGCACGGTCGACGCGGAGGACTCCGGGCTCGGCGTGAAGTGGGCGCGGTTCGTGCTGCGCCGCCCGGTCGCGGTGCTGCTGGCCGGCGTCGTCGGGCTCGGCGTGCTGGCGATCCCCGTCGCCGACCTGAACCTCGCGCTGCCCGACGAGGGCTCCCAGCCGCGCTCCACCACCCAGCGCCAGGCCTACGACCTGCTCTCCGAGGGCTTCGGGCCCGGCTTCAACGGCACCCTCATGACGGTCGTCGACGCCTCGGGCAGCGGTGACCCGAAGCAGGCGGCGCAGGCGGCGGCCGCGCGGATCCAGAAGCTGGACGGCGTCGTCGCGGTCACCCCGCCGGTCTTCAACCAGGCGGGCGACACCGCGATCATCACCGTCATCCCGGCGAGCGGTCCCAGCGACCCGCGGACCGAGGAACTCGTCCACGGCATGCGCGGCACGGGCGGGGAGCTGAAGGCGCAGCACGGCGCGGACCTGCTGGTCACCGGCCAGACCGCGGTGGCGATCGACCTGTCGGAGAAGCTCGACCAGGCGCTGGTGCCCTACCTCACCCTGGTGGTGGGGCTGGCGTTCCTGCTGCTGATCCTGGTGTTCCGCTCCATCCTCGTCCCGCTCAAGGCGGCGCTGGGCTTCCTGCTGTCGGTGCTGGCCGCGCTCGGCGCCGTCGTCGCGGTGTTCCAGTGGGGCTGGCTGAAGGAGCTGTTCGCGCTGGAGAACCCCGGTCCCATCATGAGCATGATGCCCATCTTCATGGTGGGCGTGGTGTTCGGGCTGGCGATGGACTACGAGGTCTTCCTGGTCACCCGGATGCGTGAGGCGCACGTGCACGGCGAGAGCCCGAAGGAGGCGATCGTCACCGGCTTCCTGCACGGCTCGCGGGTCGTCACCGCGGCGGCGGTCATCATGATCAGCGTGTTCGCCGGCTTCATCGGCATGAGCGAGCCCATGGTCAAGATGATCGGCTTCGGCCTCGCCATCGCGGTGTTCCTCGACGCCTTCGTGGTCCGCATGGCCATCGTCCCCGCCGTCCTGGCCCTGCTCGGCGGGTCCGCCTGGTGGCTGCCGCGCTGGCTGGATCGGATCCTGCCGAACGTCGACGTCGAGGGCGAGCGCCTGAACGCCGTCCTGGCGTCGGCCGACGAGAAGCCGAAGGTCCCGCAGCCCGTCTGACGCGCGGAACCCGGTACCGAGAAACGGAAGGCGTGCCCGGAAAGGCGCGCCTTCCGCCGTTCGCGCCGGTCGGATCCTCAGATCTGCGCGCGGCAGCGGGCGGCGTCCAGGGGCTGGGCGTAGTCGGCGAACAGGACGGCCGCCTGCCCGAAGAGCCGCGCCGCCTCGTCTGCCTTCCCCTCGGCGCGTGCCAGATGGGCGCGCGCCTCCAGCAGGGAGCCCTGCCAGGCGGTGCCCTCCCACAGGAAGGCCGAGTTCTCGGCCTCGGTGAGATGCGCGTGCGCCGCGGCGAGGTCGCCGGCCTGCGCGCAGGCGATGGTCGCGGGCACCTCGAACATGATGGTGCAGAAGAAGCAGAAGTCGGTCCGCGCCAGCACCGCCTGCGCGGAGTCGACGACGGCGCGGGCGGCCTCGGGGTCGGGCGCGGCGAGGACCATGGTGCCGTACAGGCGCTGGAGCAGATGCATGGCCAGGATCGACCAGCGGGCCAGCGGCAGGGCGCGGCGCAGCAGCCGGTCGGCGGCGTCCCGCTCCCCGCGCGCCAGATGCACCTCGGCCAGGCGCTGGAGGCAGTGCGACTCCCCGGCCGTGGCGCCGATCTCGCGGTGCAGGACCGCGGCGTCCGACAGTTCGCGTTCGGCGCGCTCCAGATCGCCCGACAGCAGGGACGCCTCTCCCAGGAGCGCGCCGGCGAAGGCGACGGCCCGCAGGGCGCCCGCCCGTTCGGCGGAGGTGCGCAGCCGGTCCGCCATCGCGATGACCTCCTCGTACGGGGTCTGCCCGTAGAGCAGGTACTCGGCGACGCACAGGTGGGAGTCGAACACCGAGGTCGCCAGACGCAGGTCGCCCTGGGTGCGCAGCAGCTCCTGGTGCAGGAGGCGGCTCCACTCGCCGCGGTTGTGGGAGATCAGCCCCTTCAGCGCGATCAGGTCGGCGTGCGGGCGGCTGAAGTCGCCGCGTACCGCCTGGTCGGCGGCGGCAGCGGCGGCCCAGGCGCCCTCCAGGTC
>JAFACJ010000589.1 GCA_023425615.1 Actinomycetes bacterium | reverse complement strand
GCAGATGGCGGCCCGCCGCCCGGTCACCGAGCTCCGAGAGTTCTCCGGCTGCGGACACTGGGTTCACGACGACGACCCGGACGGCTTCGCCTCAGCGGTACGCGGCTTCCTCAACACCCCTCACCGTCAGCTGGCATCAGGGTCGTGAACGTCGAAGGAGGTCCTGGCATGGAGATCACCCCAGGCCCGGCAGCACAGTTGTCGATCCGCCCATACGCGCCGGGAGATGAGTCGGCGGTGCTCGACCTGGTCAACGGGGATCGTTTGCTGGGTCAGCCGCCGCCGACCGAGGTAATGCTCGCCGAGGCGCTGGCCGGCCGCTCGGTGATCGATGCCGGTTGGTGGGCCGACCTGCAGGAGCCCGCCACGGACGTGGCGCACGACGCTACCGGGACCGTCCGCGGTGTCGTCTCCTGGGCGCGGCGGCCCTCGGACGAGGCAGGGTTGATTTTGTGGCTGCACTGCCACGAGGATCGGGCGGTGGCCGAAGCGCTGATCGCACACGCCTTCAAGCAGCTCGGCAGCCGCACGGTGTACGCGTTCGAGTTCGCCTCCGCCCTGTCCCTGGGGTTGGAGGGCTTGCCGGTCCGCCACCGCCCGGCAACTCGCAGGGCTTTGGAGACGGCCGGGTTCACCGGCCGGGATCTGTGGCGCTACATGCGTGCGGACCTGCCGATCACCGGGCTGCCGCACTTGGCGCACTGCACCGTGGAGGATTCGGCCGATCCGGTGGGCAAACGCCTGGAGGTCCGCGAAGGCGGCCAGGTGCTGGCGGAGGCGACGGTCGGCCGCCCGGTAGCTGGCATCGGCGTGCTGTGGTGGATCGGCGTCACCCCCGCCGCCCGAGGCCGGGGACTGGGCCTGGGTCTGCTGGGGACGGCTTTGGAGGTGCTGGTGGGCCTGGGTGCCCGCGAGGTGATCCTGTACGTCGACGACGACGCCCCCGCCGGAGATGCGGAGCGGGACCGCACCGCGGCCAACGCTCTCTACGACCGGGCGGGCTTCACCGAGATCGACCGGCTCCACAGCTTCACCCGTCGCCCGTGAACCAGCGGTGCGGGAGCGAATCCCGTGCCACAGGTAAAGCTGTTGGGAGCCGGGCGCCGGCGGCAAGGGCGCCGGTCAGCCACCGTTCCAGCGCGGCGACCGCCAGGAGGACCGCTGGGTCGCTCTCGGCCGCCAGCGCTGCCGCATCGAGCAGCCCGGCCTCAACGCACTGCGGTGCGTCTCGCCCGGTCTGAGCGGAGTGGGCGAGAGCGGTCTTGAAGTACTGCTTACGGCGAGGCAGCACCGCCCATGCTTCGGCAGGTAGGAGCCGCACGACTTGGGCCTTGCAGCGCAGATAGGCCGTGGGCAGGCCGGGGTGGTAGCGCTCGCCCAGCGGCAGAGCGAGCGCCGCTGCCAGGAAGGCCGGGTGCAGAAACGGGGAGGCTTGGGGAATCATCCCGGCTGGAGGAATCGTCTCCCGGGGGAAGACGGCGTCCAGCGCATCGGCCGGGGCCCATGAGCATCCGTCCGCCGCGTGAGCGCGGATCTGCGCGTCCACCCAGGTGCCGGCCCATGTGGTGGCAGCCGACCGGTAGTGCTCGGCGAGCACGGCAGGTGCCGCAGGGCCGCACCAATCGGGCCAGTTCGCCGCCCAGTACGCCCGCGCCCGGAGCCGGTTGGGCAGCGACCGAGCCGCCGTGGCGACCGCCTCACCGACCAGACCAGGCCCGGAGGCCGAGACGTCGACGGCGTACCGGAGAGCGGCTCTTCCGCCGCGGCAGGCGGCCACCGCCGCGGTCGCATAACGTGGCACCCCCAGCAGCTCGTCCGCCCCATCCCCCGACAGCAGCACCTGGACGCCGAGCTCGGCGGCCCGCAGCGCAACAGCGGCATTGATCTCGGGCAGTGCGTCCAGTCGCGGTCCGGCCGCCGACCAGGTGGGCTCGGCACGGTCGCGGGCAGGATCGAGCACGACCAGCTCGGCGTCCAGATCGAGATCGGCCAGAAGCCGTCTCACCACTGTGGCAGCACCGGCTCCGAGGTCATCGGTCAGATCGGTGGTGAGAGCGATCGCCTGTCGGCCGCGGGCGGTGCGCAGGGCGTGCACGAGCACGGCCAGGGAGTCCAGCCCGCCGGAGACCAGCACGCCGATCACCTCGGCCTCATCCGTCAGGGACTCCACCGAGCGGGCGAACGCCTGCGGCAGCGAGCCGGGCAGCGGGGCGGGGACGTGAGCGGGTAGGCGCCGCAGTCCCTTCCATGGTGAGCGGGGGATGAACTCGCCCAGGAGCGCGGGCGGTGCCAGCAGTAGCGCGAGGGCTTCCAGGTCCACCGCGGGATCGGGGCCGGCCAGTGCCAGCGGATCTGCTGACTTGCGGCCGGCCCCGTCCTGGAACAGCGGCAGGTTCACCGCCGCAGCATCCGCATGCCACGGGCCACGTCCCTCAGGAACGCCGCCGCACGGCGTCGCGGTTCACCGCCCATGACGCCTTTGCTGCCTTTGCCGTGCTGCCCGTCTCCGGGTGTGGACTTCGTCGACATGAACACCCTCTTCTCGTTCTGCCACCGACTCTTCGGTGCCCGGTCATCTCGATGGTCGGCTGTGGCCGGTGAGCCGTTCAATGCCGCCGTCCGGGCGGCTCATTGCCTCCATGCGCCCTTGGTCGGCAATGGCGCGTAAGCATCCGGCGGGTTACCGTGAAAATCTCTCCCCTCGGGCGCACGGGAGGTGCGCGTTGAGCAGGATCAGCCGGGCGCGTCGCGCCGAGCTGCAACGCCGGGCCCAGGAGATCCGCCGTGCCGGGCAACGGTCGGGCTGGAGCGTGCGGCGGATCGCCGCGGCGATCCAGGCCGAGCTGCCGCAGCTGCTGCCCCTGGAGGCGTGGCGGCTGTCGTATGGGTGGACGCGGCCGCAGACGGTGGAGGCCGTCGCGAAGCTGTTCACTGCCGAGGGTCTGGCCGCCCCAGCTCTGAACACCTCGATGCTGTGCCGCTATGAGCACGGCGAGAGCCGTCCGGGAGAGGACTACGCCCGGGCCCTGTGCCGCCTGTACCGGGTCGACTCCCATCAATTGGGGCTCGGCACTGACTTGGTGTTGTCGCCTGAGCGGAGCCGGGCCGGAGGGTACGGTCGCAAGGAAGGTGTTTTCGCCGGACCGCTGACGAACAGGCATCTGATGGCTGAGAACCAGGCCGCCGCGCTGGCGGCCGTACGCGAATCGATCCAGCTCGCTTTGGAAGTCGAAGGCCCCGCCGGCGGGCTGCTGGCCCGCGAGCAGCTGCAGGCCGCCGTCGACTACTACAACCTGCGGTTCTCCTCGTTCGCGCCCGCGGTCCTGGCCCTGGAAGTACACCGCACCCGGGCCCTGGTCGGCCGGATGCTCCAGCTTCCCCAGGACGACTCCGCCCGCGCTGATCTGCGGTGCCTGGCCGGGTGGCTGTCAGCGCTCACGGGAAACCTCGCCTACTTCCTAGGCGATCACACCGCCGCCCAGATCCACTTCGCCACCGCTGCCCGGCTGGGTACCGCGATCGGACACCATCACCTGACCTGCTGGTCGCTGGGAGCCCAGTCGATGACGGCCACCGCCCAAGGCCGCCACCCCGAGGCCCTCGACCTGGCCCGCCAAGCCCTGGACTACGCCGACACCCCGCTGCGGCGCGCGCAGATCCTCGCCTGGGCCGAACTCAAAGCCCTCACCGCCATGAACGACCCGGACGCCACCCGGGTGATGGGCGCCGCCCAGGACCAGATGGCCGCCGATCCCGACGGGGACGTGCCCGGACGGTTCGGGTTCGACCACCCAGAACTCCGTCTGCATCTCGCCGAAGCCGCCCTGCAAAGCGGCGAGCACGCCCAGGCCCGCCGCCACGCTGGGGCCTCCCGCGACGAACTGCCCGCAGGCCGGCCAGGCTGGGCTGCGGCCAGCCTGGTCCTGGCCCGCGCCGAAGCCGCCCGCGGCCACAGAAGCGACGCGACCGCGCTCGCAGCCGAGGTCCTCGACACCATCCCGGCCCCAGCCCTGCGGGAGACCAGCCGGGCACGCCTGCACGACTTGGACACCGACCTGTTCACCGCGGGCACACCCGGCCCCGACGCCCACGCCCTGCGCGACCGGCTCCGCATCCTGCCCTCCTTGACCCCCGTCGGGCGCCTCAGCGCCGAACCCAACGGCCTGTAGAGCCGGGAACGAGATACCCGAGCAAGAGCATCTGGAAGGCGTGACCTCTGAAACAACTGCCGCGCTCGGCGTGGCTGGTTTCGGATCTGATGGGCAGGACCAGCCAACTCGGGAGCGATCCAGGCTGATGCCCCCCGTCTTCCGTGGAGTGATTGGTTGTCACTGGCGGATGATGACCATCTGACTCAGGCTCAGAGGGTCATGGCGGCGCCACCGGGGCGGCAATCGGGTTCTGCGGTGACCGCCCAAGGCGCTCCGACGTCGCAATCAGCTGGATGACCTGCATGAACAGGTCGCTCGATACGGTCGAGGGACAGCGCACGGATGCAGTCGAACGACCCGATGAAGACGGCGTGCCACTGGGTGTGGGCGCGCATTGGGCGGACTCCGTCGCTCTTGCTGAAGAACGGGTCTTCGCCCGGGCCGGTCAGCCGACCGCATTCATGGCGCTGGTAAGCGCCTGACC
>JAFACJ010000581.1 GCA_023425615.1 Actinomycetes bacterium | reverse complement strand
GGCCGGGAGGGTGCGCGGGTGCTACTGGGGCGGTTCGCAGGGGGCGCGCCTGGAGCACGAAGGGCGGTCGGTCCCGGAGTACGCGGCGGCGGGCGGTGGTCCGCCCGGCGAGGAGGACGAGCTCATAGCCCAGTGGGCGATCCAGTACACCGAACCCTGGTATGAGCAGAGGGTCCTGCGGAACCTGCCGAAGCAGCCGTCGTCCTTCGGCAAGGAGCCGCCCTCCGCCGAGCTCGAACGCAGGCTCGGCGAGTTCACGCCCTCGCCCGAGCTCGCCGCGCTTCTGCGGCTGGCCGGCCTGCACGACGGGTTCGAGGAGGCGCTCAAGGCACTGCGCGCCGCACCGGAATGGCGGCAGGCGGCCGAGACGGCGCCCGCCGATCCGCTGGATCACCGGCGGGCCGCCGCCCGCGCGCTGATCGCCTACACGCTCGTCGCCGCGGAGCAGGCGGGGGAGCCTCCGCCGGAGGGCTCGGTCCGCGACGCGCTGACCGAACGGCTCGGCAACGAGCTGAAGGGGCACGGCCTGGCGCTCGGCGACCACGTCAAGCGGCTGATCGGCGGGCTGGCCTGGGGGCCGTCCTGGCAGTTGCGCCGCAGGCGCGGCGGCTACACCGACGCCGTCGTGCCGGCGAGCGGCGACGTCATGAAGTTCCTGGCCAACGGGGACGGGGTGCGCTCCTTCGTCGCGAAGGCCATCGCCGACGCGGGGAGCGGACCGGGGTCGGTCATCCTGCTGGCGCACTCGCTCGGCGGGATGATCTGCGCCGACCTGCTGGTCCGCGAACCCAGGGAGCAGGTCGCCGCGCTGGTCACGGCCGGGTCGCAGACACCCTTCCTCTACGAGATCGACGCGTTCCCCGGGCTGCGGTCGCGAGAGCCGCTGCCCGGCCACTTCCCCCGCTGGCTCAACGTCTACGACCCGCGCGACATGCTCGGCTACGCGGGTGAGGGCGTCTTCGGAGACCGGATCCAGGACGCCAGGGTGAACAACCGGCAGCCGTTCCCGCAGGCGCACTCGGCCTACTGGTCCAACGGGGCGGTGTGGGACGCCATCGCCGAGTTCCTCCGGTGATGGACCCCCGCGACGTGCTGGTGCTGTCCGTCGGCATCGAGCGGTACGGCTTCTCCGGGTCGCTGCCGGGCGCCGCCGCGCTGGCCGTCCGGTTCGCCGACTGGGCCATGAGGTGCGGGGTCCCGAAGGAGCGTGTGCTCCTTGCCTGCAACCAGGTGGAGGAGGCACCGCTGCCGGACGGCGTGCGCCGTGTCGAACCGACCAGGGAGACCCTGCGCGAGACGCTCGTGGGGTTCGGCGGCGCGGCGGGCGGGCTGCTGCTGGTGTTCTGGTGCGGGCACGGCGTCCTCGACACCGACGACCACCGGGTGCTGCTCACCTCCGACGCCAAGGACGGCGACTACCTCAACATCTCCGTCAACGAGATGCTCGGCTACCTGGCCTCGGACGGCCTCGCCGGACGGTTCCCCCGGCAGTTCTTCCTCATCGACGCGTGCGCGAACTTCTTCGAGGGGATGAACCAGCCGGCCCGGCTGCCCCGCGACACCTTCCCGAAGGGAAACCGGCGCGAGGTCCTGCAGTTCGTCCACTACTCCGCCGCGCAGGGCCAGATCGCGGAGTACGACACGATCCGCCGTAACTCGGTCTTCTCCACGACGGCCCTGGACTGGCTGGATCAGAACACGAGCCTCCCGCCGGACGGCGCCGCGCTCGCCAGGGAGACCCGTGCGGTCTTCGACCGGATGAGGCGTGACGACGCACTGCGCCAGACCCCGATCTGGTGGCGGATCCAGCACGAGACGGGCGACATCGACACCGGCTCGTCGGGCGCCCTGCCGGTGTCGGGCCGCCTGGACGAGGCGATCCGCGGCGCGGGCCTGTCCCACGCGCAGGTCGACCGGATCACCGCCGCCGCACCGGACTTCCCCGGCGTCACCGCGGCCGAGGTCAGGGACGAGGTGGCGGCGGGCAGGGCCGGCGCGCTCGCCGCCCGGTTCACCGGGCTCGCCTCCTCCGACGCCGACCGGCTCGCCGTCCAGCGGTTCCAGGACTGCCTGCGCCGCCAGGAGCGGATCGCCCCGGCGGTGTCGGCGTTCGGCGCGGTGTCGTTCGCCGAGACCCGCGAGGCGTACCACCGGTCGGCACCCGAAGGCGACACGGGCCTTCCCTGCGATCTGGAAGAGGCGCTCTACCTGGCCTCCGCCTACGGGAGGCGGAACGGCGGCACCTCCCCCCTGCTGCGGATGGCGGCGATCCTGGAGCACCGCACCGGCAGGCGCCTGGACGACGCCTGGTACGGGCTGCCCGCCGACCGGCTCGCCGCCCTGCGCCGCGACCCGGCCGAGGAACCGCCCGAGAACGCCCGCCTGATCATCGACCTGCGCCCCCCGGGGACCCTGCTCTTCTCCTGGCCCGGCGAGATCGTCGGCTGGCTGCTGCTGCCCGGCCACGGCGAATGGAAGAAGACACGCCTCTCCTGCGCGGAAGCCTCCGAGAAGGGCGTCCGTGACGCGGTGACCGACATGCTCGACTGGGCCTACGAGCACACCGCCCTGTTCACCCTCGGGCTGATCGTGACCCGCGAGGGCGTGGACTTCGCACCCGAGTCCTGGCAGTACCGCCACCCCTACGCCCAGCCCAGCCCGCTGTGGCACGAGCACCCCACCGTCCTGCACTGCGCCGAACGGCTCGCCCACCCCAAGACCATCGCCTTCTGGAAGAACAAGGCCACCGCCATCAGGACACAGGTCTGCGAAGGCCACCCGAAGGTGCTGTGGCTGGAGCCCGGAGACGCCACCGGCATCACCCGCGTCGTCAGGGAGGACGCCGCCTCGTGCTTCGGCCTCGGCTTCCCCCTGGAGCGCGCGGGCACCGAACTGGCCCGCGACCCCATCATCGCCACCATCATGGGCGGTGCCCCCTACCTCGTGTGGGCCGACCGGCCGCCCGCCGACTGGACCGAGACGAAGGAGAGGCTGCGCGTGCTCGCCGCGAGCGGCGCGTTCGAGGACCTGCCGAGGCGGCTGCACCGCACCCGCAACAAAGACCCCGAAGGGCCCTGCGCCTCCCTGCGCCTCATCTGGGATGCTCCAGAGAGCCTGCCCCCGCTCGAAGAACTCACCGGTCTCACCTACAGGGGAAGAAGCCATGTCTAGCTGGCGGCTCTACACCGGCGACAGCCGGCCGCACGACTTCGAGCCGCCCGAGGCGCCTCCGTGGCGCAGATTCGACGGCGAGGTCGTCACCGAGCAGCTGCCCCCGGGCCCCGACCCCGAGGAAGGCTCGACCTTCCGCGCCACACCCGAGACCGTCGAGGCCGTCAACGCGGCCCTGCACCTGCGCCGCCCCCTGCTGCTGACGGGACGCCCCGGCTCGGGCAAGTCGGCGCTCATCGACTCCGTCGCCCGCGAACTGCGGCTCGGGCCCGTGCTGCGCTGGCACGTCACCTCCCGCAGCACCCTCCAGGACGCCCTGTACCGCTACGACGCGATCGGGCGGCTGCACGAGCACAACCTGGAGAAGCGGACACCGTCGATCACCAAGTACCTGCGGCTGGGACCGCTCGGCACCGCGCTGCTGCCCGCCCTCAGGCCCCGCGCCCTGCTCATCGACGAGATCGACAAGAGCGACATCGACCTGCCCAACGACCTGCTCAACGTGTTCGAGCGCGGCGAGTTCGAGATCCCCGAACTGGCCAGGCTGAAGGAGCCGACCGCCGACATCCGCGAGGACGGCGGCGACCGGCTGCACCCCATCACCCTGGGCCGCGTCCGCTGCCACGAGTTCCC
>JAFACJ010000574.1 GCA_023425615.1 Actinomycetes bacterium | reverse complement strand
CCCGGGCCACGCCCATCCCGGTCAGCCGCTCGATCAGCTCATAACCGTGCCCCGGCCGCTCGTAGATCAGCAGGAGCAGGAACGGACGAAGCAGGCTTCGAATCTCGTTGCCCTCTCCCACGTCTCCTCCGGCCGGACCTTTTGATCACTCTCCGTCATCAGCCTCCTACCGTGTTACGGGCGGACGGAAACCGGCTAGCCGGTGATGACCGCGACGATCCGGGTGCCCGGAGGGAAGTCGCCACGCCGGACCATGGCGTACAGGCCGTAGAGCATCTTCCCCGTGTAGATCCAGTCGAGGCGGACGCCGTGACGGGCGGCGAAGTCGGCCACGAACACGTCGAGTTCGGGTGTACGGCGCGCGTAGCCGCCGAAGTGGAACTCCGTCTGGAGGGACCAAGCCGAGCTGTGCCGCCCGTACTCCCGCTGTAGGCGGGCGACGTCTTCGCGCAGGAATCCGCCGCCTTTGAGCACGGAGAACCCCAGCGCCCGCGCTCCGTCGCGCAGTCCGAGGGACAGTCCCGCGAGGGTGCCGCCGGTGCCGACGGGACAGCACACGACGTCATAGGGCTCGGTGATCTCCTCCGCCAGTTCGACGCACCCCCGGACGGCCAGGGCGTTGGATCCGCCTTCGGGAAGCACGTAGAACCGGCCGGGCGGCACGGGCTTGTCCCGGTAGGCGGTGCGCGAGACGTACTCCAGCCGCATCCCGCGGTCGGTGGCGAAGGCCAGTACGGGGTTGAGGGGCAGATGCTCCTCGCCGCGGATGACGCCGACCGTCCGGAACCCGAAGCGGTGCCCCGCCGCGGCCGTGGCGCGGATGTGGTTGGAGTAGGCGCCGCCGAACGTCAGCAGGGTGTCGTGTCCCTGCTCGGCAGCGGCCCGCAGGTTGTACTTGAGCTTGCGCCATTTGTTGCCCGGCAGTTCCGGGTGGATGAGGTCGTCGCGTTTGAGGAAGAGCCGGACGTCTCCGAGCCGCTCGTCGGTGACCTCGACCAGGGGAGAGGGCAGCAGGAGCTCCATTCTCCCAGCTTAGAAGGGTCGCCGGGTTTGTCCGGACCATGATCGGGGATCACGGTCTACGCCGGCGGGGGCGGGCGGAGGGGGATGTGCCATGAACCGGGCACATGGGGATGCGGACGGCCATAAGGGGCGGCCAATACTGATGCTGGTGCTGGCCACCGTGGGGTTCGCGGTGAACTTCTGGGCCTGGGCGCTGCTCAGCCCGCTGGGCCCCCGCTTCAAGGAGACACTGCAGCTCAGCTCGTTCCAGCAGTCGTTCCTGGTCGCCGTCCCCGTGGTGGTCGGGTCGCTGGGACGCATCCCCGTGGGCGTCCTCACCGACAGGTTCGGCGGCAGGGTGATGTTCCCCCTGGTGTCGGCGGTGACGATCCTCCCGGTGCTGTACGAGGGCTTCCTCGGTTACCGGTCGTTCGCCGGGTCGGTCATCGGCGGGTTCTTCCTCGGCGTGGGCGGCACGGTCTTCGCGGTGGGCGTCCCGTTCGTCAACGCCTGGTTCCCGCCCGAGCGGCGCGGCCTGGCGCTGGGGATCTTCGGCATGGGCATGGGCGGCACCGCGATCAGCGCGCTCACGACGGTGCGGCTCGTCGACTTCGCGGGGATACCGGCGCCCTTCGAGCTGACGGCGGCGCTGCTGGCGATCTACGCCTTGGTGGGGTACGCGCTGCTGCGCGAGGCGCCGGGCCGCGAGCCGCCGTCCGGGTCGCCCTGGCGGGGTCTGGTCGCGACGGTGCGCGAGCCGGTGACCTGGCAGGCGTCGGCGCTGTACGCCATCGCCTTCGGGGGTTATGTCGCCTTCTCGGTGTATCTGCCGACCTACCTGAAATCGGTGTACGGGCTGGATCAGGCGGACGCCTCCAACCGGATGGCCGGATTCGTGGTACTGGCCGTGATCATGCGTCCGGTGGGCGGCTGGCTCTCGGACCGGCTCGGCGCGGTGCGGGTGATGACCGTCGTCCTGGCCGTGGTGGCGGTCGGAGCCGTGGTCCAGGCGTTCACCCCGCCGCTCATCCCGCTGGGCACCCTCGCGTTCCTGGCGATGGCGGCGGCCCTGGGCGCCGGAAGCGGCGCGGTGTTCGCGCTGGTGGCGCTGCTGGTCCCCGCGCAGAAGGTCGGCTCGGTCACCGGCGTGGTGGGCGCCGCCGGTGGCCTGGGGGGATTCGTCCCACCCCTGGTGATGGGCGCCATCTACGGCGCCTACCAGAACTACGCGCTCGGCCTGGTGCTCCTGGCCCTCGTCGCCGCCACGGGCGCGGTCTTCACCGCCACATCGGTACGGCGGGGGGTGATGAGACGGCAGAAGGCCACCGCCTGACGGCGCACTGGGTCGTCCACAGGCCGACGCACGCCTGGCGGCGCGCTGCTGGTGGCTGTGAACGCGCTGGCGCGCTGGACGATCCACAGGGCGACGCACGTCTGACGGCGCGCTGGGTTGTCCACAAGGCGTCCGCTCGTGTGGTGACGGTGGGTGATGATGGAGCGACGGAACGAGGGGGCGTCGTCGTGGGCGTCCCGGGGGAGGAGGTGGGCGCGATGAGCACCGATGCCGGGGCATCTGCCGGGCCATCGACGGGTGAGGCGGAGCTGGACGGCCCGCTGACCCAGGCGCTGGTGGGCACTCGCCGGTTCTTCACCCGCGCGGAGATCTCTCCCGACCGCAGGGCGATGTACGAGACGGGCGGCAGGCAGGCCGACTCCTTCTACCGCGACCGCTGGTCGCACGACAAGGTGGTGCGCTCCACCCACGGGGTGAACTGCACGGGCTCCTGCTC
>JAFACJ010001182.1 GCA_023425615.1 Actinomycetes bacterium | reverse complement strand
GGACAGCTCCGCGGGCAGCCGCTCGGCCATCCTGCCCACCAGGCGCTCGGCGACCGCCTCGCGCGGCACCGCCGCGCCCGCCAGCGCGATCATGTAGTCGACCGTCGACCACAGCGACCCGCCCACCACGGCGCTCTGGTGCTCGGGCTCCCAGGGCCCGCCGAGCCACTCCATGATCTCGTGCTCCACCGCGAGCCAGACGGGCTCGGAGTCGATCAAGGTGCCGTCGAGGTCTACGAGGATCGCTTGGAGGGTCACGGTGACCGAGGATATGCCACCCCCCCCGGCGGGCTCCCGCGGCCTGTGGCGGACCTCACCGGGGGCCGGAGGCCCATGGCGGAACCCCGCCGGGCACAGTAGCGTTCCCCGGACAAACTACCGACTGGTAAGGAGCACCCCCCATGACGTACCGGTCCATCCTCGTGGGCACCGACGGTTCGGCTTCCTCCTTCCTGGCCGTCGACCGGGCCGCCGGCCTGGCCGCCGCCACCGGCGCCACCCTGGTGCTGGTCTCCGCCTACCACCTGATGCCCGAGAAGGAGAGGCTGACGGCCGCCGACCAGCTCGGCGATCTCGCCTACAAGGTGCAGGGCTCCACCCCGGCCGAGGACGCGCTGCGCGCCGCCCGCGACCGCGCCGTGGCCGCCGGCGCCAAGGACATCGAGCAGCTGGCGCTGGAGGGCGACGCGGTGGACGTGCTGGCCGCCGCCGCCCGCAAGCGCGGTGTCGACCTCGTGGTGGTCGGCAACCGCGGTCTGAACAGCCTGGCCGGGCGGCTGCTGGGCTCGGTGCCGGCGAACCTCTCCCACAAGTCACCCTGCGATGTCCTCATCGTCCACACCACCGACGGAAAGTAGTTTCGGCCACGCCGAGCCGGGAAGACCCCGGAAAACGGCGTGGATCACATAAATACGGACATCCCTCTTGCGGGAGGATGTCCGCCCGATGGGACGGATACGGGCCGCCCAGGACGTAGGCTGGAGTCGGCCCCGCATCTGTCGCCACCCCCGGTAAGGAGGCCGCGTGCTCGAACTCGAATCCGTGCCGGAGCTCGACCGCCCGGTGCTGGTCGCCGCGTTCGAAGGCTGGAACGACGCGGGAGAGGCGGCCAGCGGGGTGATCAGTCACCTCGCGGAGAGCTGGGGAGCGCGTCAGATCGCCGAACTGGACCCCGAGGACTACTACGACTTCCAGGTCACCCGTCCCACGGTCAGGATGACCGGGGACGGGGACCGGCGGGAGCTCGTCTGGCCCACCACCCGCATCTCCGTCGCCCGCCTGGAGTCCGGGCGCGACGTGGTGCTGCTGCACGGCATCGAGCCCAACATGCGCTGGCGGGCGTTCTGCCGGGAGATCACCGACTACCTCACCCGGCTCGGCGTGCGGACCGCGGTGCTGCTGGGCGCCCTGCTGGCCGACTCCCCGCACACCCGCCCGGTGCCGGTCAGCGGCACCGCCGCCGACCTCGGCCTCGGCCAGGCGCTGGCCCTTGAGCCCTCCCGCTACGAGGGCCCCACCGGCATCCTCGGCGTGCTCCAGGACGGCTGCGAGAAGCTCGGCGTGGCCACGGTCTCGCTGTGGGCGCAGGTGCCGCACTACGTCTCCTCGCCGCCCTCCCCCAAGGCCACCCTGGCCCTGCTGCGCCGCGTCGAGGACATCCTCGACGTGACGGTGCCGCTGGGCGAGCTGCCCGAGCAGTCGCGGGCCTGGGAGGAGGGCGTCAACGAGCTCGCCGAGCAGGACACCGAGGTCGCCGACTACGTGCGGACCCTGGAGGAGCAGAAGGACGCCGCCGACCTGCCCGAGGCCTCCGGCGAGTCCATCGCCCGCGAGTTCGAGCGGTATCTGCGCCGCCGGGGCATGGAGCCTCCCGTCTGATTCCTGCCGGATCAGGAAGCTAAGCTGCCTTCATGCGTTCTTGGTCTGCGCCCGATGTCCCCCGGCTGTCCGCTCTCGGCCTCCCCGGTCCAGGACCCGCTCTGAAGGTCTACGACAGCGCCACCAGGACGGTGAAGCCGACCTCCCCCGGTCCCGTCGCCCGCATGTACGTGTGCGGGATCACCCCCTATGACGCCACCCATCTGGGGCACGCCAACACCTATCTCGCCTTCGACCTGGTCGGCCGGGTCTGGCGCGACGCCGGGCACGAGGTGCACTACGTGCAGAACGCCACCGACGTCGACGATCCGCTGTTGGAACGCGCCGATGCGATCGGCGTGGACTGGCGGGAGCTGGCCGAGCGGGAGATCGAGCTGTTCCGCACCGACATGGAGGCGCTGCGGATCCTGCCGCCCGCCCAGTACGTCGGCGCGGTCGAGGCCATCCCCGAGATCATCGAGATGATCGCCGAGCTGAAGGCGCGCGGCCTGACCTACGAGGTGGACGGCGACCTGTACTTCCCCGCCGACGCCGACCCCGGCTTCGGCGGGGTCAGCGGCCTGACCCGCCGGGAGATGCTGCCGCTGTTCGCCGAGCGCGGCGGCGACCCCGACCGCGCCGGCAAGAAGGACCCGCTGGATGCGCTGCTGTGGCTGGCGCAGCGGCCCGGGGAGCCGGGCTGGGACTCGCCGTTCGGCAAGGGCAGGCCCGGCTGGCACATCGAGTGCTCGGCGATCTCCCTGCGCCGCCTCGGCATGGGCTTCGACCTGGAGGGCGGCGGCAGCGACCTGACCTTCCCCCACCACGAGTTCAGCGCCTCCCACGCCCAGGCCGCCACCGGGCAGAACCCGCACGCGCAGGTGTACGTGCACGCCGGAATGGTCGCCCTCGACGGCGAGAAGATGTCCAAGTCGCGGGGCAACCTGGTGTTCGTCTCCCGGCTGCGCGCCCAGGGCGCCGACCCGATGGCGATCCGGCTGGCGCTGCTGGCCCACCACTACCGCCAGGACTGGGAGTGGGACCTCTCCCAGCTGGAGGCGGCACACGAGCGCCTCGCGCGCTGGCGCGCCGCCACCGCCCGGCCGTCCGGGCCGCCCGCGGCAGAGCTCCTGGCCCAGGTGCGCGCCGCCCTCGGCGAGGACCTGGACGCCCCGGCCGCGCTGGCAGCCGTCGACCGCTGGGCGGCGG
>JAFACJ010000514.1 GCA_023425615.1 Actinomycetes bacterium | reverse complement strand
GAACAGGGCCTGTTCGACCTCGGCATCACCGGCCGCGACTGGATCACCGAGACCGACGCCGACGTGGTCTCCCTGGGCGAGCTGAAGTACTCCAAGGCCACCTCCAACCCGGTCCGGGTGATCATGGCGGTGCCGCAGGACGCCCCCTGGCAGAAGGTCTCCGACCTGCCGGACGGGGTGCGCATCTCCACCGAGTTCCCGGCGCTGACCGACCGCTTCCTGGCCAAGCACGGGGTGAAGGCCAAGGTCGTCCCGTCCTACGGCGCCACCGAGGCCAAGGTCCCCGACATCGTCGACGCGATCGTCGACCTCACCGAGACCGGCTCGTCGCTGCGCAAGAACGGCCTGCGCATCCTGGACACCCTGCTGGTCAGCTACACCGAGCTGGTGGCCAACCGCGAGGCGTACGAGGACGCCGAGAAGCGCGCCGCGATGGAGGACATCGCGCTGCTGCTGCAGGGCGTCATCCGTGCCCGCGGCAATGTCCTGATCAAGCTGAACGTGCCGCAGGCCCAGCTCCAGGACGTGCTGAACGTGGTGCCCTCGATGGCGTCCCCGACGGTCACCCCGCTGGCCGGCGGTGAGATGTACGCGGTGGAGAGCGTGGTGGCCAAGGTCGGCATCAACGAGCTCATCCCCAACGTCAAGGCGGCCGGCGGCCGCGACATCCTCGAGATCCCGATCTCGAAGATCATCGACTAGCGGCGGCACGGTGACCGGCACGACCTGGCGTCCCCGCCGTACCCGGGCGATGGCCTACACGATGGCGACCATGATCATGCTGCTCGTGGTCTGGCTCGCCTTCGCCATCGCCGACACCTTCAAACTGGTGGACCGGGTGGGGATCGTCCTGTTCGGGCTGCTCGTGGCGGCCATCCTCGCGATGGTCGCCCGGGCCCGGGTCACCGCCGACGAGACGGGCCTGACGGTGGTCAACCCGCTGCGCACCCACCGGTACGCCTGGGCCGAGGTGGTGGGCGTGACGTTCGAGCGCGGCGCCCCCTGGCCCTATCTGGACCTGGCGGACGGCACGTCCAAGGGCGCGGTGGGCATCCAGGGCTCGGAGGGCGAGGCGGCCTGGACGGCGGTCACCGAGCTGCGGCGGCTGATCGCCGAGCGCGGCGAGGCCCAAGAACCCCGCTGACCGGGGTCAAGTTCGTCCCCGTTTCCGGTGGCGGCGGCGCGCCGCGGGAATGCCACACGGGTGACTCTTCCCGCGGCACCGGATGACGGCCTCAGACTCCAGGTCACGGCGCTGGACTACCTCATCCTCGCGATCTACTTCGCGACCGTGCTCGGGATCGGGTTCGCGGCACGGCTGACCGTCCGCTCCAGCACCGACTTCTTCCTGTCGGGCAGGTCGCTGCCGGCCTGGATCACCGGCCTGGCGTTCCTGTCGGCCAACCTGGGCGCCACCGAGATCCTCGGCATGGCGGCCAACGGCGCCCAGTACGGGCTGATGACCACGCACTACTACTGGATCGGCGCGGTCCCGGCGATGGTCTTCCTCGGCATCGTGATGATGCCGTTCTACTACCGCTCCGGGGTGCACAGCGTGCCGGAGTTCCTGCGCCGCCGCTTCAACTCCGAGACCCAGCTGCTGAACGCGATCACCTTCGCGATCGCCCAGGTCCTCATCGCGGGCATCAACCTGTACGCGCTGGCGCTGGTGATGGACGCGCTGGTCGGCTGGCCGCTGCCGGTCTCGGTGGTGGTCGCCGCGCTGTTCGTGCTGGCCTACATCACCCTGGGCGGCCTGTCCTCGGCGATCTACAACGAGGTGCTGCAGTTCTTCGTGATCGTCGCCGGGCTGATCCCGCTGGTGTTCCTCGGCCTGAAGAAGGTCGGCGGTCCCGGCGGTCTCGCCGACCGGATCAGGGAGTCGCCGCTGGGCGATCCGGGCCTGCACACCTGGGCCGACACCGGCTTCGGCACCCCCAACCCGATGCACGCCAGCTGGCTGGGCATCCTGCTGGGCCTGGGGTTCGTCCTGTCGTTCGGCTACTGGAGCACCAACTTCGCCGAGGTGCAGCGCGGCCTGTCGGCGAAGAACACCACGGCGGCGCGGCTCACCCCGATCGTCGCGGCGTATCCGAAGATCGTCATTCCGGTGCTGACGGTGGTCCCCGGGATGATCGCGCTGGTGGTGTTCCCCGCGCTGAGCCGGCCCGGCGCCGACTACAACAACTCCATCCCGCTGCTCATGGGCGCCCTGCTGCCGAACGGGGTGCTGGGGGTGGCGCTCACCGGGCTGCTCGCCTCGTTCATGGCGGGCATGGCGGCGAACGTCTCGGGCTTCAACACGGTCTTCACGTACGACATCTGGAAGGGGCATCTGCGCAAGGGCCGCTCCGACGCCTACTACGTGGCGACCGGCCGGTGGATGACCGTCGTCGCCGTGGTGGGCGGCATCTTCACCGCCTACATCGCCTCGCGGTACAGCAACATCATGGCCTACATGCAGCAGCTCTTCTCGTTCTTCAACGCGCCGCTGTTCGCCACCTTCATCGTCGGGCTCCTGTGGCGGAAGATGACGCCCTGGGCCGGTTTCTGGGGGCTGCTGATCGGCACGCTCAGCGCCTTCACGTCCTATCTGCTGTATCTGGGAGGGCCGCTGAAGGACTTCTACGCCACCGATCTCAACGCCAGCTTCTGGGGCGCGGGCATCGCGTTCGTCGTGGACGTCGTGGTGTCCGTCGCGGTCAGCCTGGCGACGGCGCGCACGGCCAAGCCCGACGCCGAGTTGCGCGGGCTGGTGCGCGGGCTGCCCAGCGACCGGCCCGATGACTTCCAGACCGGCGACGACAGGTGGTACCGCTCGCCGGTCAAGCTGGGGCTCGGTGCGCTCGCCCTGTCCCTGGCCTGCTACATCCCCTTCTGGTAGGAGGCGGCGATGCGCCGGTTGCTCCTGGCCCTGATGGCCGCTCTGCTCGATCTCCGTATCGTCATCGGCGGCCTTTTCGTCATCTACGGCGTCATTCTGACGATCACCGGCCTCATCGACGGCGAGAAGGTCAAGGCCAAGGCCCAGGGCGTGGACATCAACCTGTGGGTCGGCCTGGCGATGCTGGTGTTCGGCCTGTGCTTCCTGGTCTGGAGCATGATCAGGCCCGGTGCCCTCGCCCGCGCCCGCAGGGGCTAGACGACGGTGACGGGGTGGCGGACGACCGCGCCGAACAGGTAGCCCTTGGTGTTGTAGGGGGCGCCGAGGGACTGGGTGACGCCGCGCTCGTCGGTGGCGCGGGCCATGAGCTCGGCGGGGCCGCGCCGCTCGGGGTGCCAGGGGAACTCCCACTGGGCCCAGGTGTGGGGGAGCCGGGGCCCGACCATACGGGCGGGGTGCCAGGAGCCGCCGCCGTCGGTGCTCACGTCCACCGAGCGGATCGCGCCGTTGCCCGACCAGGAGCGGCCCGTCAGCAGATACTCCCGGCCGCGCCGGATCGGGGAGCCGGGTGCCAGCTCGAAGGCGCTCTGCACCGGCACGGTGGTCAGCGGGGCGCTGCCCTCGGGCGGGTGGCCGAGGCCGAACAGCCGGTAGAAGTCGGTGTCCCAGGGCGAGTGCAGCGGGGAGGTGGAGACCTCGATGTCGCCGAGCCACTTGATCGAGGCGACGCCCACCCAGTCGGGCACCACGAGCCGTGCCGGGAAGCCGTGCTCGGGCAGCAGCGGGCGGCCGTTCATCTCGTAGGCGACGAGGACGTCCTTCATCGCCTTGGCGACCGGCAGCGGCCTGCGCACGGGCCCGTAGTCGACGCCGTCCTTGACGTAGGGGCGATCCAGGCCCCGGGGCAGCAGGTCCACCGCGTCCGGGCGGATCCCGGCCCGCTCCAGCAGCGCGGCCAGCGGCACGCCGGTCCACTGGGCGACGCTGATCGCGCCGAGGCCCCAGGGGGTGCCCTCGACCCGCTGGTTCTGCTGGACGGTGTAGAGGCTGCGGCCGTTGCCGGCGCAGGCGATGAAGGCGGTCATCGACTCGGCGGCCATCGCGGTGAGATCGGCGAGGTCGAACTCCACCGGGTCGCCGCGCAGCCCGTCGCCGTGCAGGCGCAGCGTCCAGGTGCGGGGGTCGATCCGGGGGACCCCGCTGTGGCTGCGCACGAAGAACCGGTCGGCGGGCGTGCAGTGGCCGAGACCGCGCATGCCCTCCCAGCGCATCTCGACGTCCCCGCCGCCGCGGAGCAGGTCTTCACGGAGCACCGTCTCAGGATGCTGCACTAATCCCTACCAAGTCAATCGACATACAAGACTTATCATCCTCGCCACCCAGACCTTAGCCGCACGCGGACCCCGCGTGGTGGCGAAGTGCCTTCTATGCCGGGCTTCCAGCGGTTAACATGAGTAAAACTCACGTTAGGTGTTGATATGCCGCTCGACCATCTCCCGTCCGGTTTCGTGTGGGGAGTCTCCACCGCCGCCTTCCAGATCGAGGGCGCCACCCGGGAGGACGGGCGCGGCCCCTCGGTGTGGGACACCTTCACCGCCAGGCCCGGCGCGATCCGCGACGGGCACACCGCCGAACGCGCCTGCGACCACTACCACCGCTACCGCGAGGACCTCGCCCTGCTGGCCGGGCTCGGCGTCACCGGCTACCGCTTCTCCCTGTCCTGGACGCGGATCCTGCCCGAGGGGCGCGGCACGGTGAACCCGGCCGGCCTGGCCTTCTACGACCGGCTGGTGGACGGCCTCCTGGAGCACGGGATCCAGCCCCTGCCCACCCTCTTCCACTGGGACCTGCCCCAGGCGCTGGAGGACGAGGGCGGCTGGCTCGACCGCGACACCGCCCACCGGTTCGCCGAGTACACCGCGCTGGCAGCCGACGCGCTGGGCGACCGCGTCCCGCTGTGGATCACCTTGAACGAGCCGTTCGTCCACATGGCCTGGGGCTACGGGCTCGGCACCCACGCGCCGGGCCGCGCCCTGCTGCTGGACGCCCTGCCCGCGGGCCACCACCAGCTCCTCGGCCACGGCCTGGCCGCGGCGGTGCTGCGCGAGCGCGGCCTCGGCGCGATGGTCTCCAACAACTGCACGCCCGTCTGGGCGGCCTCGGAGGATCCGGCCGACCTCGCCGCCGCCGACGCCTACGACGCGCTGCACAACCGGCTCTTCAACGACCCCCTGCTCACCGGCGGGTACCCCGACCTGTCGGCCTTCGGCGTGGCGCCGGACCTGGACGGCGCCGTCGAGGACGGGGACCTGGAGCTCATCTCCGCCCCGCTGGAGGCGCTGGGCGTCAACTACTACAACCCCACGCGCATCAAGGCGCCGGCCGACGAGCCGGCGCTCCTGCCCTTCGAGGAGACCGAGATCGAGGGCCACCGGCGCACCGCGTTCGGCTGGCCCGTCGTCCCCGACGGGCTGCGGGAGCTGCTCACCGGCCTGCGCGCCCGCTACGGCGACCGGCTCCCGCCCGTCCACATCACCGAGAACGGCTGCTCGGCCGACGACACCGTCGGCGCGGACGGCACCGTCGCCGACCACGACCGGATCGACTACCTCGCCGGGCACCTGCGCGCCCTGGACGCCGCGGTCGCCGAAGGCGTCGACGTCAGGGGCTACTACACCTGGACGCTCCTCGACAACTTCGAGTGGGCCGAGGGCTACCACCAGCGGTTCGGTCTGGTGCACGTCGACCACGAGACGCAGGTCCGCACTCCCAAGGCCTCCTATGCCTGGTATCACGACATGATCACGGCTCGGCGGAAAGTCTGACCGACCGGCGTGCCGGATTCGCCAGCGATCATCGTGGTGTGCGAGATTGTGGTTATGCGCGGTGGATTCCCCCTCATCTCCAGTGCGGTGGCCGCTGTCCTGGCACTGGCCGCCGGCGTGTGGCCGTCGGTCCGGGTCCAGGCGGTGAACGGACCCGACACCGAGGAGATGCGCGCGGAGTACCGCACGGCGTTCGCCGACCAGGCCTGGCCCAAGCCGGCGCCGGGCTCCTGGACGCCGCCGCAGGCCAAGGCGGACGGGCTGCCCCCGATCATCACGAACGTGCAGACCCAGGAGAAGGTCGTCTTCCTGACGATCGACGACGGGTATGAGTACGACGCGGAGTTCGTGAAGATCATCCGAGAGGAGAAGGTCCCCATCATGACCTTCCTGACCTCGGTCTACATCGCCCAGCACGGTCCGTACTTCTGGGCGCTGAAGAACGCCGGCTCCCGGATGGAGAACCACACCGTCAACCACAAGAACCTGGCGGTCCTCGGCCCCGAGGGCCAGCGCCAGGAGATCTGCGGCGCCTCCGACAAGATCGCCGAGCAGTACGGGAACCGCCCGACGATCTTCCGTCCGCCGTTCGGCAGCTACAACCAGACGACGCTCCAGGTGGTCAAGGAGTGCGGCATGAAGTCGGTGCTGCTGTGGTCGGCGGAGTTCTACAACGGCACCACCTCGCCCCAGGGCGTCCGCGACGCGTTCGTGCGCGGTGACGGCGGCCAGGGCTTCAAGCCGGGCGACATCGTCCTCATGCACTACCGCAAGGGGCTGGCCGGGCAGATGCGCACCATCCTCGGCTGGATTCGCGAGCAGGGCTTCAAGCCCGCCGCCATCGAGAACTACCTGCCGCAGTCCCTGGGCGGCAACGCCCCGGGGTAGGCCGCCTCAGATCCCGCGCATCCGCAGCACCTGCAGCGCCAGGTTGAGGTTGAGCTGCAGATGCGGGTCGGCGGTGAAGGGCCCCAGCAGCCGCTCCAGCTTGCCGATGCGGTAGCGCAGCGTGTTGTAGTGGAAGTGCAGCCTGCGCGCGGTCTCCGCCACGTTCAGGTTGGTCTCCAGCAGCACCTGCAGCGTGCGGCGCAGGTCGGCGGCCTCGGGGTCGGCGTCCTCGGCCAGTTCGCCGAGCGTCTCCCGGACGAAGGAGTGCAGTTCGGCGGTGTCCTCCACCAGGCTGAGCAGCCGGTAGACGCCGAGGGAGTCGAAGTGCGCGGTCTCGCCGGGGCCGTGGAGCTGGCGGCCCACCCGCACCGCCTTGACCGCCTGGTCGTAGGCGTCGGGCAGCGCCTCGGGCGTCTCGGCCGGGCGGCTGACGCCGGTGGAGAAGACCAGCGGCTCGGACGAGGAGACCTCGCGGACGAGGCCGTTCACCAGATCGTGCAGGTCGCCGATCTCGGGCAGCCCGACGATCGCGACGAGTTCGTGGGCGAAGGAGGCGACGGCGGCCGCCCTGTCCCGTCTGCGCACCGCGGTGGTCCAGGCCGCGGCCAGGCGCTCCTGCGCGCTCTTGGCGCCCTCCTCGCCGTCCTCGAGGTCCAGCGCCGCCACGACGACGGCGACGGGGCGGTCCAGGTCCCAGCCGAAGCCGGCGCAGTGCGCGATGACGCGGTCGCCGTCCCCGGCACGTCCGGCGAGCACGTCGCGCAGGAAGTCGGCGCGGTACTTGCTCTCCACCGCGGCGACCGCCTGCTGCTTGGTGATGACGAGCGCGGCGACGGTCGCGGCGCGCTCCAGGATGCCCACCTCGGTGTCGCTGAGGCTGCCTCCGGGGCAGTAGGCGGCGATGAGGCCGTGCCCGAGCCCGCCCGCGGCGACCGGCACCGACACCCGGTCGTCGCCGTGCAGACCCGATCCCGGGCGGGTGCGCAGCCACTCCTCCAGGACGTGCAGATGCTCGGGACGACCGCCCCTGGCCAGGGCCCGCCCGTCGCCGTCCAGGGTCAGGACCGCGCCCTCCAGCAGCGCGGCGAGCTCCTCGGTGACCTCGCGCAGCCCGCCCCCGCACAGGACGATCTGCACCAGGGCGCGGTGCACCTCCTCGGTGCGGGCCAGGATCGCCGCCTGCCGGTTGAGGATGTCGGTGAGCACCTGGTTGAGGATGTCGTCGAAGCCGACGTGCTCGGGGAGCTGCAGCACCGGGAGGCCGAGCCGGTCTGCCTGCGCGAGCATCTCGGCGGGCAGCTCGTCGAGGTAGGCGCCGGGTTTGACGGCCAGCGCCGCGACCCCGCGCTCGTTCAGCCCGGTCACCAGGTGGCCGAGCGCGGCCGGCCGGTTGCGCAGCGGGTAGCCGGTGGTCAGCAGCAGCTCGTTGGGCTTGACCCAGGCCAGGACGTCGGGCACCTCCATCACGTTGAGGCGCTGCACGACGCGGTCGAGCCCGGCGGCGCCGGCGACGAGCTCGGCGTCGGCGAGGGTGGAGACGCCGAGCACCTCGCGGACGGGAAGTCCGTAGGTGAGGGTGCCGGTACTGGCCAGCCTCAGCCGCGGCGGGAGGGTGTGGCTCTCGCCGGTACGCCGGGTCCACAGGTCGGTTCGGTGCTCCATATTGCGATAACCCTCACAAGAAAGACGAACAACTACAAGTATCCTTGGCAACTTCCTCCATACGACGATCTTGGTCATACGGTTAACGTCCCACCAAATCACACATGCGGAGGGGACCCGGTGAGCGAACGGAGCGAAGCGGCTGTCAGGAGCGGACCCCAACTGGTGGTGGCGGACCCCGGCCCCGATACGGGCCGCGCGTCCGTCCCCGGCGCGGCGGGGCTGGCCGTGCGCGAGGCGGTCGAGCGACCACGCCGTGCGGCGAAGGTGATCGCGGTCCTCCCCTCCGGTGTCTATCTGCGGCTCGCCGCCGGCTGCGAACCGCGTGTCGTGGCGCTCGTCGGATCCGACGGGATGCGCCCAGCCAACGCCATCGTCGTCCCCTCCGGAAACCGCCAGCGGCCCTTCTCCGCGGTGCGCGAGGGCGACACCGGCTGGATCGGCGACGGCCACGCCGAGGCGGGCGGTCTGCGGGTACGCGTCAAACGCTGGTGGGATCCGCGCCCGGCGCTCGGCCCGCTGCCGGAGGCCAGGCTGCGGCACGGCGCGCGGCTGCTGGAGGCGGCGCTCGACCCCCGCGCCTGCGG
>JAFACJ010000484.1 GCA_023425615.1 Actinomycetes bacterium | reverse complement strand
GCCGGGCCCCCCCCCGGCCGCGCCACGCGCCGGACCTCATCACGATCGGAAAGGACGTCCGAAGAACGCGGACGTCAGTAGTGCGTCGTCGACTTGCATCCGCACAGGTAGCGCGTCTGGTTGCAGGCGATCGGCCCGACGATGTTCCAGACGCAGTCCCTGCACTTGTGCCTGTTCGGCGACGTGCCCGTGTACCACCAGGCCGAGGTGTAGGGGCAGGTGTCCGAGCACTGCGTCGACGGAGTGCAGTTCCGGTAGCCGCTGGGGCAGGTGGAGTCCGCACCGCACCCGCTGCAGTAGTGGCCGTACGGCGGATTGCAGGTCCCGTGCGCGAACGCCTTGCCGGCCGCCGGCCCCACCACTATGCCGGCCACGGCCACCGCGACCCCGCTCGCCTTCTCCAGGAACCTGCGGCGCCCGAGCCTCCTGCCCAGCCGCGCGGCACCGAGCTGGAACCGCTCGTCCCGGTTGAGTTCCGTCCCGTTCCTCATGACACCTTCTCTCCCTCAAAAATCGCCGTATCTACGTCGAGAATCGGTTCGAGCATCTTCAGCAGGTGGACCCGTCCGCTCAGCAGCCCCTTCCCCGCCACGACCCCCATCTCGTCGACCACGAACGCGAAGGGGCTGACCTCCACGTCGAAGGCGTGCGCGATCTCCTCGGTGGCCATGGCGACCTGACCCTCGACCCCGCGCCTCTCGACGTAGGTCAGCACGTCGGCGATGCTCTCGCCGAAGAGCAGGTTGACCACCTCGATGTCGTAATTGGCCTGGACCGCCATCACATCCGGGTAGATCCTGGTGCACTCGCTGCACGTGGTGGAGCCGAAGAAGACGATGCTCGGGGCCCTGGTGGAGATCTTCAGCTCCGCACCGGTCCTCGCGTCGCGGAGATCGACCTTCGGGATCCTGCGCCCGACGGCGATCCCGCTGTCGTTCGCCCCTCGTGCGGTGCCCAGCACGAACAATCCGAGCTGGCGGAAGAGAACCGCGGTCAGCACCAGGTTCACCGCGGTGGCGACGAGCGAGATGCCCACAATGATCAGGACTGCGGCCGACATCGGACTCCTGTCTTATCTCTGGACTACCTCGAGTGGTTTGAGCTCCGGGAATCCCGAGGCCCACGGCCTGTACCGGTCCGCGAGTTCCCGGTAGCGCCGGTAGGCGGGCAGGAACGCCGGGACGATCAGCATGAACTGGACACAGATAATGATCATGGTGCCGAGGACCAGGACCCGCACCGCCGGTTCGGGGGCGTCGGAGAGCGCGAACGCCGCCGCGAGCGCGAGCGCGCCCAGGCCGAGGTCGCCCGCCGCCAGCCCGTATCCCAGGCGGCCCTTGCGCGCACGTCCCCAGCAGCCGCAGTCGGCCCTGCCCCGCCGGGCCCTGAGCCAGGCCACCGCCAGGCCCATGACGCCGTAGAGCGCCGCCAGCAGGCCGAGGGCGAGCGGGCTCGCCAGGAGCACGACGGCGGCTGCCACGAGGAACTGGACGACGGAGAGGAGATCGCTCACCCGCGCCGGAAGGACGGAGCTCTCCCGGTCCCCCCAGACGACGTCCCAGGCCTTGCTGATGCTCGACGCGACGAGCGGCAGGCAGAGGAGCGCGGCCGCGATGTAGATCATCCGCCTCCGCCTATTCGAGGTCGAGTTCCGCCGTCACCGGGACGGACAGGAGTTCCCCCGCGATGGGCTGTTGCTCGACCTCCTCGATGAGATCCGCCAGTGCGGAGAGGTCGCTGATCTGCCCCACCTTCGGCGCGGCCGGGTCGATCCCGTCCACGTCGGAGAGGAAGACCGCGAGTTGGAGGGGCTCTGCGACACTGCCGTCCGGATTGATGCAGACGACGACGTCTCCCGCGCTGTACGACGCGCCCCGCGCCCTCGCCGGACGAAGACGCGTCTCCTCCGGGCGCCGCCGGACGACGGGCTCGGGCAGTTCCGTGCGGCCGTACTCCCCATTGAGGTTTTCCCAGCGAGTTTCAGCTGATCGTGCGGTGTTCGAAATGGGTGAGAGCGAGCGCGGCGGCGACGAGGTCGCCGAGTCGGCCGGGGCTGAGGCTGGTGTGTTTGAGGGCTCTCCATCGCTCGACGAGAAGGGCGAAGCCGCGCTCACCCAGGCAGCGCAAAGAGCGCTGCAGCGTGTTGTGGGTGCGGTTGGTCGGGGACAACACGTTGCCGTAGGCCGGCTGCGGGATCGGGACGATGACGCCGTGGCCTGCGCCTTGGTAGCCCGGATCGGCCAGGGTCGGCAGGAGGGCGGCGCGTGGATAGAGTGCCGGCAGGACGTGCAGGCGGGCGGCCTCGATATCGACCACGTGGCCGGGCTCGACCGCAGAAGTCCAGATGAGCAGCCCGTCCGGGCGGGCCAGTCCTTGGATATTGCCGCCGAAGGCGCCGGTCTTTCCCGAGTACCACTCGTCGATGAGGCGGCCTTTGACGGACACGGTTTTCATGCGGCACCGGTCGGTGGCGAAGACCTTGCCGTCCAAGACCAGGTGACTCAGCCCCTCGGCGGCCGCGTGTTCCAGGGCCTTGTGCAGGTCCGGGGCTTGGTCGGCCAGGACGTCGATGGCCTCGTGCAGGTAGCGGTAGGCGGTGGACTGGGAGATCCCGAACGCGGCCCCGTGCGCGGTCAGGTTCGGCTTGGAGCGCAGCCACACCAGCACGAACACCGCCTGCTTCCAGCAGGTCAGCGCCCTGCTGCCCCGGGGCGTCCCGATCGCCGTGCGGTGGCGGCGCAGCAGACGGGAGACGTAGGAAACCAACTCTCGGGACACGTCGAGCATGGCAGGATGAGCGATCACGTGGGGTCCTTCGGTGAGTGCGGTTTGTGGTGAACCACTTGCTTACCGA